>ONYC01000074.1 GCA_900321975.1 uncultured Bacteroidales bacterium | reverse complement strand
TTCGATCCGAATCGAAGAACAATCGAAGAACGATCGAAGAACTATCGAAGAACTATCGAAGAACGGTGGTAGTTGATAGGTAGTTGATAGGGAGAAGATACGTAGAATGTGCCACTTACGCGGCCCCCGTTTTCTAGTCGTTTTCCGGGGGCAGGGCAGGGGTGTCGTCGCCTTCGGCAGTGTTGCCGCCGAAGACTCCCAGTTGCTTCAGTATCAGCCAGTAGGCAAGGATAAAGAGGGCGGCGAACATTATGTCGCCCAGCTGCACGAATTCCTTGCCGAGGAACAGGACGGGTATCAGCAAAAGTAGCAGGCGTGCCAATGTATAGCAATGGAAACCAGCGGCTTTCAGCTGCCACATCCGTATTCCGCCCAGCAACTCGAGCCCGTAGAGCAGGGCTGCACCGAGGAAGTAGAGCCTCGGCATGCTGAGGTAGATGTCCATATAGGTGCGCATGGCTTCGGGCACCATTTCTGGTACGTCTTTGACCATCTGTTGCATCTGCGGCAGCAGGAGGGCGGTCATGCCATAGGCAAACAGGTTGAGGCCGGCGGTGATGAAGGTCAGCACCAGCAGGAAGTGCAGCGTCGCCTTGTGGTTCATAGTGCGGCGGCCATTTGTTCGTGGAGTTTGGCTGCTTCGCGGGCGGCTGCTTCGGCGAAGTCCTCGCCCTGCGAGGCGAAGATAATGCCGCGCGACGAATTGACCAGCAGGCCGCAGTCGTTGTTCATGCCGTGGCGGCAAACCTCTTCGAGGCTGCCCCCCTGGGCGCCTACGCCGGGCACGAGCAGGAAGCTGCCGGGTACTATACGGCGCACGTCCTCAAGCATTTCAGCCTTGGTAGCGCCGACTACATACATCATATTCTCCTCGTTGCCCCATTGTTTTGAGGTCTCGAGTACCCGCTGGTAGAGCGGTGTACCCTCTTTGTCTTCGGTGAGTTGGAAGTCGAAGGCACCTTTGTTCGACGTCAATGCCAGCAGGATCACCCACTTGCCTTCGTAGACGGTGAAGGGTTGCACCGAGTCGGCGCCCATATAGGGAGCCACTGTGATGGAGTCGAAATTGAAGTCTCCCTTGGGGTCGAGGAAGGCGCGTGCGTACTGCTGCGAGGTGTTGCCTATGTCGCCGCGCTTGGCGTCGGCGATGGTGAAGGCGGGCTTGCCGAGGCCGTGCAGGTAGTCCATCGTCAGTTTCAGCTGGCGCAGGCCTTCGATGCCCTGGGCTTCATAGAAAGCCAGATTGGGCTTGTAGGCCACACAGTGGTCGATAGTGGCGTCGATGATGGCGCGGTTGAACTGGAACACACCGTCTTTCTGGTCGCGAAGGTGGGCGGGCATCTTGGCGGGGTCGGTGTCGAGGCCTACGCAGAGGAACGAGCGGCGCTCGCGGATAAGGGAGATAAGTTCTTTTCTTGTCATGTCTTAAAGGCTTTAAGGACCTTAAGGGCTTTAAGGGACCCTAAGGCTATACTGTCAGTTTGTGGAATTGCTCGGTCAGTTTCTTGGCGTTGACACCTGCCATGCTCTCGTCGGCCACGATACGCCCGTGATCGATGATTATGGCGCGGCTGCACATGGCTTCGACCTCCTGCATTATATGGGTCGAGAGGAGGACGGCTTTCTTCTTGCCGCTTTCGCGGATAACCCCGCGGATGAACTCCAGCTGGTTGGGGTCGAGGCCGGTGGTGGGCTCGTCGAGGATGAGCACCTGAGGGTCGTGGATCAGGGCCTGGGCCAGGCCTACGCGCTGGCGGTACCCTTTCGAGAGCTGGCCTATACGCTTGCCGGCTTCAGGGCCGAGGCCGGTGAGGTCGATCATTTCGTCGGCGCGCTGGTTGCGGTTCTTCACACCGCTCAGGCCCGCGGCGAAGCGCAGGTATTCGCGCACATACATGTCGAGGTAGAGCGGGTTGTGCTCTGGCAGGTAGCCGATGGCGCGGCGCACGGCCAGCGAATCGTCGTAGATGCTGTGGCCTGCCACGGTAACCTCGCCTTCGGTGGGGGGGATGTAGCAGGTGATTATCTTCATCAGGGTCGATTTGCCGGCGCCGTTGGGGCCCAGCAGGCCCACAATCTCGCCTTCTGACACGCTGAAACTGACGTGGTCGAGCGCGTGTTGCTCGCCGTAGAGCTTGGATATGTCTTGGATTTTGATCACTTTCTGGGGTACTTTTGGATCTTTAGTGAACAGCCACTCGTTCGCCGCTCTTGTCGAAGGCTACCACGAAGGCGTCGCGGAAGCGTGTCTTTTTGCGGATCTCGTTGCAGCGCTTGCGGGCTTCGGCGAGGGTTGAATAGTTGCCTGCCGTGTAGACGTAGATATTGCCGTTCTGGGCATAGCGGAAGTCGGTGATGCCGTGCAGGTCAGGGTCGCCGGCTTTCATCACACGCGTTGCGCTCATAAACTGTACACGGTAGGTGAGACCTGTCGTCTGTGTAGCCTTGGCTGGTTGGGCGACGGGGTCGGGTTGAGCAGTCTCGTTGGCCTGGGCCTGCTGTGCGGCCTGTTGTGCTGGACGCTTGAAGTGGAATACCCAGGCGTCCTTGAAGCTGCCGGTGGCGGCTTTCAGGTGGTTGCAGTATTCCGTAGCCTCTTTGAATGTGGCGAAGCGGCCTGTGATATAAGCGTAGAGGTTGCCTTTCTTGACGGTTTCGAAATCTGTGATTCCTTTAAGTTGTTCGGCCCCGGCCTTGTATTGCGTGGTTGAGGTGAGGAACTGGACGGTGTAGAATTGGTCGTTGGACGAGGCTGTGTGCTGCGGTGCCTGCAGCTGGATGGCCTGCGGTGCTGGTTCGGGAGCGGGCTCCGGGGTTGCCGGAACTTCCGGTTTGGCCGGTTCTTCTTCGCGTTTCGGCATATCGACGGTGGGTGTCGGCTTGTCGCTGGTCTTGGCCGGCGTTTCGGCCACGGTGGGCTTTGGTTCGGGTTCGGGCTCTGCCTTGGGCTCCGGTTTAGGTTCCGGTTTGACCTCCTGGGCGGGCTCGGGCTTCGGGGCTTCGGCCACGGCGGGGGTGGGCTCCTGCTTGACAGGTTCGATATCCTCGGTTGGCTCGGTATAGCCTTTGATGCGAATAACGGGTTTGGCAATGCGGCCAGAGCCTTCTTCGGTGGCCTTATAGGTCATAAAGGCGTTGAAAAGGCAGATGGCTATCTTGGCCTGGCCCTCCTCGCTCATCATAAAAGCCTCCTCGTTGGGGTTGCTGATAAAGCCTATTTCGGTCAGCACCGACGGACAGGTGGTCTTGTAGAGCACATATAGCTCGGCCTGCTTCACACCGCGGTTGATTGTCTTGAGACTTTGTTTGTATTGGTTCTGGATGTTCTGTGCCAGGTTGAGGCTCTTGTCGATAAAGGCGTTTTGGAACATAGCCAGCATCACGTAGCTTTCGGGCGAGTTGGGGTCGAAGCCCTGATAGTCGGCGTTGTTCTGATAGCCGGCCTCAAGCAGGATGTCGGCGTTCTCCTTACGCGCCACCTCGAGGTTGGCGCGGCTTTCGGAGAGACCCATCACGAAGGTCTCGACACCGGTAGGCGTCGAGGTGGGATGGGAGTTTGCGTGGATGGAAATAAAGAGATCGGCTTTGTTGCGGTTGGCAATGTGGGCGCGCTCGGCAAGCGAAATGTCCACATCGGTGGTACGGGTGTAGATCACCTTCACCTCGGGATAATTGTCCTGAATCAGCTGGCCGAACTTCTTTGCCACCGCCAGGGTGAGGGCTTTCTCCTGCGAGCGGCTGCCCTGGGCACCCGGTTTCGCGCCGCCATGACCCGGGTCAATCACTACGGTGCGCACCTTGTAAGTGTCTTTTTTTTGCGAGAAAACGGGCCCTGAAACCAGTGCCAGTGCGAAAAGTATGGTCAGTATCTTTTTCATTTTCAGTGCAATATTTTTTTGTTTTTTCAATTGCCCAAATTAGCTTATCTTTGCAATTTGAAAATGCAAAGATACACATTTATTTTGATAGGCGCAAATTAATTGAAAAGGACACAAAAAAACACTCGTTTCCCAAGACCGCTCGCACTCTTGTTCCTGGTGGCCTTGGCTGTGTTTTCTGTCCCTGCCGACGCCCAGGTGCCGGTGCGCAAGTTCGCAGTGAGCGACAGCATAGTCGCCCCGTCAATGCGCATGGTTGGCGATACGTCGGTCCGCCATCACAGGGTAAGGCCTGCCGACAGTGTCAGGAGAGCGGCCACAACAATCCAGTCGCCACTGAACGATGTGGACACCCTTATGCGTTTGTCGAATGGGGCACTGACCGATATTGTAAAGTACCAGGCCCGTGATTCTGTGGCAATGGACCTCACAAGCCGTCGCGCCTTCCTCTATACCGAGGGCAAGATCGACTACGACGATATGTTGCTCGAGGCCGACAGAGTCGAGGTGGACTTCACACGCCAGACCATCCACGCCCATGGTATTACCGATACCGCCGGCGATGTCGCGGGACGGCCCTTCTTCAAGCAAGGCGAGTCGGAATACCATGCCGATACCATCACCTTCAACTATAACACCCAACGAGGCCTGATACAAGGTGTGATAACCCAAGAGGGCGACGGATTCCTGCATGGCCGCACGGTGAAGAAGGTGAACGACTCGGTGATGTACCTTTCGGGCGGCAGCTATACCACATGTAACTACGCACATCCCCATTTCGCTATCAATTTTACCAAGTCTAAACTCATCTCTGGCGACAAAATCGTTACCGGTCCGGCATGGCTTTCGGTCGAGGACGTGCCCACTCCTGTGGCTCTTCCGTTCGCATTCTTCCCCATCACCAAGACCCGCCAGTCGGGCGTGTTGCTGCCCTCCTATGGCTGGATGAACTATCGCGGCTATTATCTCAAGGATGGCGGCTACTACTGGGCTATCAACGACAACATCGACCTGGCCCTCCTGGGCGAGCTCTACACCAACCTTTCTTGGGCCGCCGAGGCCAAGAGCAACTATTTTGTAAGGTATAAGTATAAGGGTGCCGTCGACCTGCGATACGGGCAGACGTTCGAAGGTATCCGCGGAGATACCAATACGTTCAACTCGTTCAACGATTTCAAGTTCACGTGGCGTCACGACCAGGATGCCAAAGCCAACCCTTATAGCCGCTTCTCGGCCAACGTGAACCTCCAGAGCAGGAACTATAACAAGAACACCACCAACCGGTCGGATTACTTCAATTCGACCACCACGTCGAGTATCAGCTACACCACGAAAATCGGCTCATACTTCAACTTGGCCGCCTCGGCGCGCGAGTCGTTCAACGCCCAGACCGGCGTGATGAATATCAAACTGCCCTCAATATCGCTCTCGTCCATCACTGTCTACCCCCTGCGACGCCGCAATCCTGCAGGTTCCTACCGCTGGTGGGAGAATATATCGCTCTCCTATGTGCTGAATGCCGAGAACAATATCACCGCTCAGGACACCGAATTGTTCACCCGCGTCACCCTCGACCGTATGCAATATGGCGTCCAGCATCAGATACCGCTGCAAAGCAATGTCAAGGTGCTGCGATTCTTCAACTGGACCAATTCGGTATCATACAACGAACGTTGGCACTGGAGCACCATCAGCAAGAACTACGATGCCGCAACGGGCGACGTAACCACCGATACAGTACGTGGTTTCCGCTCGAACCGCGATTTCACCATATCGTCGTCGTTGTCCACCCGAATATATGGTATGTTCCAGTTCAAGTACGGTCCGCTCAAGGCTATGCGCCATGTAATCAATCCGTCGCTGTCGTTCACATGGCATCCCGACTTTGGCGCCGAACGCTTCGGGTGGTGGCGTCAGTATACCGACTCGACCGGATATGTCCACCGCTATTCGATATTCCAGCAGTCGCTCTATGGCGGTCCGCCCGACGGGCGCAGCGGCAACCTACGCCTTTCGATAGGCAACAACCTCGAGGTGAAGGTGCGGAATCCTTTCGACACTGCTGCCGAGGTGAAGAAGATTGCCCTGCTCGAGAACCTCAATGTGGCTATGGGCTACGATCTGGCCAAGGATTCGCTCAACCTGTCGAACCTCTCGGTAACGGGCCGAACAACACTGTTCCGTACGTTGGTGTTCAACTATAGCGGCTCGTTTTGCCCGTATGTGATAGATACTTTGGGTAATCTCCACAACCGTTTCCTGTGGGAAGAGGAGCATCGGCTGCTGCGTACCGAGAATTCTACGTGGAGTGCACAGCTTTCGTGGAGTTTGAATAATAATACGTTCAAGAGTGGAGGTCGTTCGGGCGGCCAGCCGCAAGCCATATTGTTGCAGACACCATATAATAACGATGCAACTATGATGATAGGCGGTTATGTCGACTTTTCGGTGCCGTGGAACTTGTCGCTTTCCTATACTTTCAGCCATGTGAACCGCTATGTGGCACACGAGCTGAATATGAGCCACGAGACTATCCAGAGTATCACCCTATCGGGTAACGTGAACCTTACAAAGAATTGGAGAGTGGCGGCTTCTACAGGTTACGATTTCGTCAACAAAGGTATGTCATACACCACGGTCGATATCTATCGCGACCTGCACTGCTGGGAGATGCGATTCAGCTGGGTGCCCTTCGGTTACTATCGCAGCTGGTTCTTCCAGATTAATATCAAGGCCGATGCCCTGCACGACGTCAAGTACGAGAAGCGCCAGACCTATTTGGAAAACAACGGGTACTATTCTTATTAACCCCCCAATTGGCCATTCTGCCCGATTTGGGATAATACAAAAAAAGCCTAAAGGTTTTCCTTTAGGCTTTTATGTTTATAGTTGTTCTTTTATAGTTGTTCTTTCAGTTCAACCAGGAAGTCTCGTACCTCGGTGAGTGAATTGACCAGGGCCATTCGTGGATCCTCTATCGGTCGGGTTCGCATTTGCTCGCGTGCGCCTTCGAGGGTGTAGCCACATTCACGTGTGAGGTAGTGGATTCGGCGAAGCAGATTTATATCATGATCGGTATAGTTCCTTGCTCCGCGCGATGTTTTCACGGGCTTCAGGCAGTCAAACTCGCTTTCCCAGAAGCGCAACACCGAGGTTCTCACCCCCAGCATTGCGGCCACTTCACCGATGGAATAATAGAGCTTCTTGTCCATAGGGTTCTGTTTTGGTATTATCTGCGCTTGCTTGCGGAGTAGGCGGTAAGGCGGGGTAGATGGTTGGTATTCGACTGTGCTTCCCAGCGATACCATGTTGCATCCCAGCCTGCAGGAGGATCGGGTTCGCTGTTGCCGTTGAGAGCCATACGCATATTGTCGAAGTCGCTGTCGCCCACGGTAACTGAAGTGATACCGGTAGCCGTTCCGCTATAGTTTGAACCGACAAGGAAGCAGTTGTTGAACAAATCGGCACTGACCGAAGACAGGTTGCCATAGAGCACCTGGCTGCTGACGCTGTGTTCGTAGCAATAGCAGTTCTTGATTCTTGCGGTTGTACCGGAAACCTGGCCTACCAGGCCGCCGATGGTTCCGATATTGTTGATGCGCTGAATCTTGTCGATATTGGCGAAGCTGTTCTCCAGGCTGCCACCGCTCATCTGACCCACAAGGCCGCCGCCGTAGTGGCTGTTGTCGCTGGTAGAGAGGGTGACGACGGTGGCGCTGTTGTTGCAGAAGCAGTTGGCGATTTTGCCAGCACTCAGGGTGGAGGCAATAAGTCCCACGCGGCTTCCGCGCAGGAAACCTTCGGCCCAGCAGTAGTTCATCTTGGCATTGACACCGTCCTGGATATTTACTATGCCGCCCACCGAGCCGGTGGTGATGATCATCGAAGCCTCGCCCATATAGCAGTGGGTAACCTCGCCCTTGTTGCTGTATACGATGCCTCCGCAGTCGAAGTTCACATTGTTGATAATGTTGGCATAGTAGCAGTCGACCACCTTGCCGTTGGCGAAGTTGTTGTGGCAGATGCCACCGAACGATACGGCATTGGTCACACTGGTGTTGGCGGCCACATAGCATCCTTGGATAAGGCCGTCGTTGTTTAGGCACAGGGCAGCTACTGCACGGCGTTCGGCGTCGATAGCAGCCACACATCCGCTGCCGATAATGGTTCCGTTGTTGGTTACGCAGAGACCGGCCACCGTATTTCCCTCGCTACCTTGCGAGGTCTGCACCTTGATTTGTCCCTGGACACCGTTTTTCATCGATGCAATGCGGCAGTTCTTTATTGTTCCGTTGTTGGTTCCGCAGAAGGGCGAGAAGTTGCCGCTCGGGTTGCTGTAGGTGGTGTCGCAGTTGACGGTGATGCCTTCAACCACACCGTCGGCACCAATCGAGTTGAACAGGGGGTAGGGGCTGTTATTAAGGATACCTTGGGTGGAATTGCTTCCGGTGGTGCTATAGGTCATATGGCCTATGAAGTTGTTGATGCCGGAAGACCACTCGTTGCGAAGCTCAATATCCGACCGCATAATGCGAATCCAGGTATTGGCGGTGATGGGCTGGTTGTTGATCTTTCGCTCGTCGCTGTTGTAGCACATGCGCAGGTAACGCAGGTCTTCGTTGGTATAGATCTTGAAGGGGCGTTCCTCGGTGCCGTTACCTACGATGCCCATGGGAAGGGTGGGGGTGGACCAGTTGTCGATAGCAATGGCACGCATATAGGTGATGCCGTTGCGTCGGGTGGCCACGGTGAAGTTTTTAGTGAATACTTTCTGGTTCTCGCCGATTTTGGCATAGACCTTCATGGTCAGCTGGTACACGGTGTTTTCGTGGCGTCCTTTGTAGGCGGGCAACACCAGGTAGAAACTCCGCAGAGTGGAACCATCGAAGTTGACGTTGAGCGATGATCCGTTTTTGTGGGCAATGGCCACACGCGAGTTGTTGCTTGTCACAGAGGTTGAAGAAACGTAAGGATCCTCTGTCTTGTAGTTGTGCACATTGAAGATGCCTGACAACTGGGTGGCATTGTCTTTCGATACAAACTCGATACTGTCGAGGGTGAAGTTGCTGCCCGTAGTGTTGTAGAGCTGCAGGCGGACGATGGAACCAACCGAGTGGAAGTCGAGGTTGAAAGCGGTAGTTGCGTCGTTCCATTCACCGCCGTACCACGCCACCATGGGCCATACCTGCTGGTTGAAGGTAATGTCGCCCTTTTCATCGGTGCGCAGTCCCTGCTCGGTGGGCAGGTACATCTTGACGGTGGTGCCGAAGTTCGGACTGTTCGGCGTGGTGCTGCAGTAGCTGTCGGGCATAACGGTCTTGTCCATCTTCGGGTGGATACCGAGGAAGTATTTCGACCCCCAGGTCATGGTGGTGACGAACACACCGTTGAAGAACTCGAAGTCTTCATTCATGGCGCTGGCGTCGACAAGGCGGGCCTCATAGCGCACGCCTTTGTCGTCCTCCTGTCCCTGGTCGCTGGCGATGGTAATCTTGTCGTTGATCTCCCAGTAGACAAAGCGTTCGTTCTCCAAGTAGACCTTGCTGCCGTCGCTGGTAGTGGGTTGCTCGAGGGTTGCATTGAAGTTGAATTCGCTCAGTTCCTCGTCATGACAGGCAGTCATAGCGAGTGCTGCAAGTGCTGTAAGGAATATATATATCCGTTTCATGTTCTTATCCATATTTATGAATCCTACCATGAGCCCCACGAACCGGTGGTGTACTCGTTCTCTTCGGTATATTCCGTAACTTCGTCCGAGACCATAAGGTCTTCGCGGCTGTCGCCTTCGATCAGCACGTAGTCTGCATGCAGGGCAACAGGCTGCGACCATGCAAACCCTTTCTCGGGTTGATACAGGTAGACTTCAATAGTCGGTTTTATATATCGTTTCTTCATAGTAAGTTATTGTTTGCTTATTAATTATCGCTTCACAATCTTGTGTATCGTTACTGCGGTGGGCGTGTGGATACGCAGGTAGTAGATGCCTGAAGCCAACGAGTGGAGGTTGAGGTTCAGGTGGTTGCTGTCGTGTGTGTCGTAGTCGGCCATACGGCGACCCTCGTTGTCGTAGAGTTCCACATGGCTCATCTGTTCAGCCTCGACATTCACCTCGCCTACGGTCGGGTTGGGGTATACCTTCACCGAGGTGGTGGGCTCAATCTCAACCTCAGGTATTCCGACGCCGCCGGTGAAGGTGAGCGTCAGGGTGATCACGCTGTCGCATCCGAAGACGGTGCTCAAGGTATCGCTCAGCACCATCTGGGCCGAGCCGTTCTCGAGGATGGTCTGGTTGAGCAGCATAGCCTCGGTGGGGCTCACCGTGAAGCCGTAGCCTTCGTAGCCTTCCTCGACAAGTGCCGAGTCGGCCAGTTCGGTTACCGTGCCGTGGTGGATATAGATGTTGACGATGGTGGTGCTGTCAATCATCTCTATCGGGTCGATAGTGTTGGTCGTCAAGGTGACGTCGGTCGTGTAGATGCGACCCTCCCATTCCTGCTCCTCGCAGGCGTCGATTCTCATGGTGCTCTCGACCGGGATGGTGTCGGGATTGCCGAACACCGGGTAGCCGTTGTTCAGGTCGGCCAGGTCGCTGCGCCAGGTCTTGTAGTCGCCGCCGGCGGCATTGTGCTCGCGCACCCACTTGTTCAGGACACGGGTCAGGTTGTCCACGCCGTAGACGGGTTCCGCGATGGTTACGCGGTTGCCCTGTCCTTCGAAGGCGCTGACATCTGCAATCTCGGCATTGCCGCGTTCGCTGCCGGTGGGCAGTTTGGCGGCAGTGCTCTCATAGTAGTTGTGGTTCACCTTCGTGCCGTCGCTGGCCAGTGCGGTAACACCGCCCTTGGTGCCGGAGGTCTCGAGGTCGCCGTAGATGTAGTTGTTGGCAATAACGCTGTTCTCGGCATATCCGACCACACCGCCAACACGCTGGGTTGCGCCGTTGGTGGTTACGCGGAAGTAGTTGTTCTCGAAGCGCGAGGGGTTGCCCTGGCTCTTGCGGCGGAAGAGACCCGACGACACGGGTGAAGTGCCGTTCAGGTAGCCGGCCATACCGCCAAGGTAGAGGCCGCGCATACGGTTGTCGTTGTAGCCGCTGTTGTTCACGGCCTTGGTGGAGGTGCCGTAACCGACCACACCGCCGCTATACACGGCGTCGCCGACGAACTTGGCTGCGATGGATCCATCCTTGATGGTGTCGTTGTCCGACAGACCGAGGACACCGCCGCTGATATAGTGGGTGCTCAGGATGGTGGTGGTGGTACCGTCGATATTCGACGAGACATTCACCCTGCGCAGGCGGCTGTTGCTGCTTCGGGCGGCCAGTGTACCGACATTCTGTGCGCCGCGCACTATGGCGCCTTGCAGCTCGATGTTGATAATACGGGCGCTGTCCATAAAGGCGAAGAAGCCTGCATTGTCGAGGTTAGGCTCGTCGACCACGATGTTCTTGATCAGCACCGGGGTGGTCCAGGTGGTGTCGGTTCCCGATATGCCGCTCCAGGGAGCGGTGTTGGCTGCACCGCCGCTGACACCGATAAGCATACCTTCGAAGGGGTGCTGTGCGGTACCCATCGGGGTCCAGAGGTACTTCTTCATATCGTAGCCGCCGCTCTTCTCGTGGATATAGACACGGTTGAAGTGGAACGTGCGTGCCTGTGTTCCGTTGAAGCCGTTCACGCAGCTGATAAGCCATGCGAGGCCTTCCTCGTTATAGATATGCACGTCGCCGTTGTAGGTGGTAACCATACCGGCACCGGTGGGATAGTTGGCATCGGTGTAGGTGAAGTTTTCGTCGTAGTAGGCGCGAGCCAGGGTCGTACTTGTTACGGTGTCAATCCAGTACTTCATGGGCGAGAAGTAGGCTGTGACGGTTCTGTCGCTCGTGGGCACCACATAGGCAGTCGGGTTGGAGTAGTAGGGGTCGAAGTCCCACATCATGAAGTTGGCCTCGTAAGCCTTCGTCTGGATGGGGTTGCTATGTTCGTCGAGCACGGGGTCGCCATGTTCGTCGAGCACATTCTCCATGTGGAACTTGGGCGAGGCATAGAGGGTCAGCACGTCGCCTTCGCAGAACGACAGGCCGGTAACCTCGGTCTCGGTCGAGTTGTTGATAATGTAGACGTTGGGGTTCTTGTTCGAGGTAACGGCAATGGCACCATAGCCGGGCGACCACACCATCGGGGTGATCTGTACGGCATGGTAGTTGCGGTTACCGGTACAGCTCTCGGCGTTCACCGTGTTGGGTGCATCTTGTGCAGCCCAGATGCCGGGGTTGTCAAGCTCCATCGGGCCGTGGGTGCCGTCGCCCTTGACAAGGGTAACGGCGACCTTCTTGGTCAGCGTGCAGTGGCCGGTGGCGTCGCTGGTGGTGACCAGGTAGCGCACCGTTCTCGACGACTCGCTGTAAGGCATGTCGACATTGGCGGTATAGAGCGTGTCGGCCATTGCGATAGCCATCGGCTTGTAGTTGGGGGTGCTGAGTGCTATCTGGTGGTTCACCTCGTTGTTGGTGTTGGGCGACTTGTAGGTGCGGATCACCTCATCGTCGGTCGGATCGTTAAAGTTATCACCTGGGTTGCTCCAAGTGTAGGTGTAGGGGAAGAAGCCTCCCTGGGCTCGTACGATGATCGAATCGCCTCCGATGGGGCAGCTGGCGCCGCTCAACGGACGGTAGTAGATGGCCGAGTCGGTATAAATCTGGCTGCCGGTGATGTACTCGATAGGATCGCCCGAACCGTCGAGGTTGGGTGCCTGATACTTGAAGGTGGCGCAACGGGCCAGGAACATACGCTGGTTGTTCACGCCGTAGTTGTAGAAGGTGAAGTAGTTGCGGTTGTCGGGTACGAAGTTCTTGTTGACTTCGGCATCGAGCATATAGGTTGCATCGGCCTGGAAGGCAATCTGGATGGTATCGCGCAACTCCTCGTTCTGATCGGGGAACCACTTGCTGACACCGATGCGGGTGCCTTCGGCAATCACCTCGTCGAACTCAATGCGCGACGACTTCACATCGTGGGTGTCCTTATAGGCCTGGACGGCAGCGGCACCGAGGGCGGTGATCTCGCTGGGCACCGTGGTGGGTTCGGTACGTGTCAGGTAGACGTTGGCCAACTTATGGTCAGTGTTATCGGGATAGTAGGAGTCAACATTGAAGTCGTAGTGTAGCAGTTTGGTACCAATCGGGTCGCCGAAGTCGCGGCTGTGGCTCGACCAGTAGGGGGCCGAGGCGTCGACCAGGTAGTTCGAGTCGATATGGATTGCGGTGATGGAGTTCGAGGGAGCGATATACATCAAGCCGCCGTCCACATGCACGGCACCGGTCTCGGGATGGATGTCCCAGTTGGTCGATGTCGAGTTGCAGATATTGTGCCTGATGTTGACGCTGTTCAGTACATTGAGGCGGCCGTTGTCGGTAACGCTTATGGCACCGTAGAGCGAGGGATCGTTTCCGGCATAGGCGTTGTTGTTCTGTTCGACGATCACGCCGTGCTGCAGTGTCAGGGTGGCGTCGTTCATCACGCGGAGTATCGGGCCGTAGACCTTGTTGGTGTCGACATACTTGATGTCGCTGTCATCCATCGGGTTGTACGACAACGGGTGGGCGGTGGTCCATTCGGTACCGGGATTGGCGGCATTCTCGGGCACAATCTTGCTCACCATGCTGCCCTTGAACTCGATGCAACGGGCGGCAAAGGTGGTGTTGGGGCCGGTGATGGTAACCATCGGGCCACGGTAGACGCATTGCTCGCCGGGCATGTCGCGGTGGTGGCCTTCGTAGCGGATCACAGGTATCGGCATATACTCGTTACCCTTGATCAGGGTCTGCTCGTCTTCGATGGTAACCGGGCCGATGATGGCAATGACGTCGCCTTCTTGGTAGACCTTGGTCAGAGCATCGTAGAACGATGTGGCGCAGCTGTGCGGGCGTTTGCCGGCATCATCGCCGTCGTCGTCCCAGTCGCACTTCCTGACGTAGTAGTCTTCAATTCCAGCGGGATTGTCCACAACAGTATGTATTGTGTTCGGAGTGCTGTTGAATTCTTCGTCGAAGTAGTCGGGCGATGCCAGATATATGGTGTCGCCGTGTGCGCGGGTCTTCACATTGATAATAATGTCGAACCGGTTGGGGTTGTTATAGTCGCCGCCAGTGTATGACACCAGACCAAGGACCACCTTGCCCACATAACCTCTGCCGCTGTAGTCGCCGTACACTCGCGAACCGTCGTAGTTGAGCACCACGTTGATTGCAGCCTCGCCACGTCCGTCGAGGTTACCGATCTTGATACCGTGGGTATGGTCGCCGTCGTCGGTTAGCATCTTCTTGCCGATGGTGTGGGCAGGAGTTTCGCCCGACTCTTGATAGTATGAGTCGGTGTATGCACGCCACGGGCTTTCGGTGTTGCCAATGCCGTAGGCGGCGGTGAAGAGGTCGAGGGGCTCGGTGATGCTGATCGAGTGCCAGCTGATAGCCGTAACCAGGGTGTTCGACACATTCTCGGTGGGCATGATCGTCATGCCGAAGTAGCTGTGTTCGTTGGCAGGTTGGTTCTTGATGTCGGAGGTCTTGTCGGTCAGGTAGAACCAGTCGGGTTCTTTCGGCGTACCGGCTACCGTAACGGTCGAGTTGTGTAAGGTGTCGCCATTGGCGATACCGCCTTCGATTTTTGTGGGGAACCACGAGAGCGATTCAAGATAGAGCTCGCGCTGCTGGAGGGTGGCCGGGAGGATCACCTTGCGCGAGAACTTGTCGGAACGGCCTTCGTTGTACATGGCCAGCACCTCGTAGTCCATCGTGGTGAAATCCTGCAGGATGGTGGTGATGGTGATCTCAACCTCGATTTCCGAGTTGGGAATAGGCTGATCGCTATCAGCATTATACTCCTGGAGGGTGAAGTTGATGGTACCCACAATGGTGTGGCTGAAGCGGTTGTCGTAGAGCAGGTAGAGGTCGAGCTCGGGCGAGGCGTTCACCGTCGAACTCACTGTCGAGGTGGCGAAGTTCGACACCATGTTTGTATGGGCGTTACCCGAGATGGTGGTACCGTCCTGCCAGCTGGCGATGTGGGCGCTGGCTGGGGGTGCGGCACCCGAGAAGTTCTTGCCTGACGACATCATCAGGCCGAAGTATTGCTTGCCGCCGGTGTAATTGTAGATGTGGTTTGCACCAGTCAGCGTACCGGCACTGCTCAATGTCAGTTCGCGCCATTGGCCGTGGTCGGCATCTTCGTAGGTAACACCTTCGGCATCCGAGCCGTTGGTCAGTCTTGCGGTCGTATTGTCGAGCTTCCACTCGTTGTCGAGCTTGTTCGTACCCTCCCACGAGGTGGGCTTGTAGCTCACGTCGGTCAGGCGCATCTCCTGGTTCTCGTCGTCGATAACAACGCCCGCTGCGGTGATCTTGTAGAAGTTGCCGGGAGTGGTGGGCGGGAGTACCAGTTTGGAGTAGGCAATCGAGAAGTTGTAGAGCGAGTCGTGGGCGCCGCCCTCTTCATAGCGGAGGGTAACCTTCTTGTTGTCGTAGGCGCGGTTGCTGGGAACATCTTCGCCCGAAGGATCGATAAGCGAGTAGAGCTTGTCGGGATTCGAGTGGGCCTGGATAACAGCGAAGCGGCGGCGCTTGCCTTCACCGAGTTTCCACACACGGTAGACGTTGCCGTAGTTGCTGTAGGGGTATTCGGCCTTGCTTTCGTTCCAGGTCCGTCCGTCGTCGTAGTTGCAGTATTGGTCGTTAGCCGACACAGGGTTGCCTTCGTCGAAGCAGTCGCACCAGGTGATGTCGTAGTGGTTGCTAATGCTTTGGATAGACTGCAGCTCGTTGTTGCAAGTGGTTACGAAGCCACCGTCGTCCTCGTGTCCGTCATGGGCTGTACCGTCGTTATAGGTTTCGAACTTGGCGCGGGCGGTAACGATGGCACTGGTACCCGTCTGGGCCACCATCAGGCCGTAGCCGTTGATGGTACCGTAGGCACCGTCCTCGCCGATGATATCCACGTTGATACCGTTGTTGATGACCAGTGCGGGAATCGACATCGAACTGTCGTTGCGATCCATGATGCCGAGCATCTCGTCGCAGAGGCTCAAGCCCGGGGTGCAGTTGCTGCCGTTAATCATCAGGCCGTTGAGGGTATACATGTATTGGTGGCTCGGCTCGTACCATGAGTCGTTCACCTGCACTGCCGGCGTGGCGCTGGCATAGTGGTTGGCCAGGTAGTTGGTGTAGGCCTTGTTGTAGAGGAAGTTCACCACAGACACGTTGGTCATTGTGGCGTCGATGTCGACCACGTTGTAGCCGACGCAGTTGAGGGTATCCACACGGTTGATGGTGAACTGCTGGCTGAGGTATGCCGAGATGGCGTCGGTTGCACCGGTATAGTCGATAGCGGTGTTCTCGAGCCACAGGCCGTCGGTACGCTGGATGGCATGCAGTGCGCGGGTGGGTTTGCAGGTGCTCGGGTTGATGGCGCCGTAGTTGCGCACGTCGACACGGCTGTAGCGGTCGCCACCCTCGGCCGAGGTACCGGAACCGATGATGGAATGTACTATATTGATAAGGGGCAGACTCTCGTGTTCTGCATCGTTATACGAGTTGTAACCTTCGCCGTCGACCAAAATGCGGCTTTCGCCACCGAAGAAGCCCTGTTTCGAGAAGTCGGCGCTACCCACGTTGTCGCCCCAGTTGGCGCCGCCGTAGATCGAGGCTTGCAGCTGTAGGGGGTTGGCGGTCATAGCGGCGGAGTGACCCCAGGTGGTGTCGTTTCCGCTGACGGTGTATCCGCCGGGCTGGAAGAGTGCGTAGGCACCCTCAACGCCGTTGACGTTCTTGGTCCACAGCGAGCAGTTGTTCACAGCATCGATACCCACGTTCACATAGACCGAACCGTGGACAGTGCCCAGATAGCCGCCGCCGTACACATTGTTCTTGATGGTGCCGCCGGTGATGTTCACTATCGACGAGGGGCGCTCGGTGGTGTTGTCGGTGGCCACGCATTCGCTGGCATAACCGTCGCTCACGTTCTCCGAACCGCCGTAGACCGACTCTTTGACTAGGCCGTCCTCGATGTTCACCTCCTTCAGACCGTAGACAATCCAGTTGCCGCCGTCCTTACCCATGCCGCCGGCATAGATGTTGTGGTCGAAGGTGCCGTTCTTGACATTGATGATGATATGCGAGTAGCGTTCGGCGTCGGTATAGGGGAGGTTGGCCGTGTTGAGGCTCTGGAGGGTGTCGGGCTGCTTGCTGGCGCCGCCGGCCACGGTGAGCCAACGTCCGTCGTTATCGCGCTTGTAGCGCATCGTGGTACCCTGGCGGCCGCCGCCGTAGAGGTTGCCGGTAACGGTACCGTTGTTGTAGTTGATGACGGCGTATTCGTTGTTGGGCTCGTAGATGCGGCGAGGCTGTCCGACCACCACGTTGGGATTGTGCACAAGGTCGGCTGCAGTATAGTTGCCGGAATAGATGCCCGAATTATATTTGTTGGCTTCATAGTCGCCGTTACCGCCGCCGAACACGTTGCCGTAATTACCGCTGTTGATGGTGATCTCGGTCTCGTAGGCAGCGCCGGTGAAGTCGTTGCCGCCATAGACGTTCTGTGCCGTCATGGCCGTGGGGTCGGAGGTCGAGCCGTCCATAATCACGTGGGTGATACCGCGCACGTCGGAGCCCCAGCAACCGCCGTAGATCTCGTCGAACGGGGTTCCCCAGGTGTCGAAAGCGGTGATATAGGTGTCCATAACGTCGCCGCCGCGGCCGCCGCCGTAGGCTTTCACCTTGCCGTCGGTTGACTCAAGACGGTGAGCGTGGCGCAGGTTCACATGGGTGCGGCTGGGACGGTCGTCGTCCTCGGGGGTGAGCACGTTGCCGTGACGCTCGGCATTGAGGTTGTTGTCGATACCCTTGCCGCCGCCGTAGATGGCACCGTTGATGTCGAGGTTGGCCGTGAGGGTGCCGGGGCACACCTGGTCGTTCACCTCGACAAGGGTCAGACGGCAGTCGCCGAGGTTACCGCCGCCGTAGACGTCGGTGGTAATCGTACCGCCATAGAGGTTGACGGTGGTCGAGTCGACGAAGGGACGGCCGGTGGCATTGTGGTTGGTGATAATGTTTGCAGGATTCGAGTGGTCCGACTCGAACTTATATATCTTATAGTAGTGCGAGATTTCCGTACCGGAACCTTCGGAGAGATACTCGTAGTCGTACTTGCCGTTCGAGCCGCCGAAGATGTTGTGGACCGTACCGCCGCTGATATCGATGCGGGTGTTGCCGCTGACGGTGCCGGCGATATCGTTGCCGCCGTAGACGGTGTTCACCTCGCTGCCGCGGATTTCGACATACGACATACCGGTTACGTTGGCCATACGGCATCCGCCGTAGATCGAGCCGTTCACCTGGGCGTTGGTCGATTCGTCGATAAGGATATGGGTCGAGATACCGGTGATGAGTTCGTTACAGGCATCGCGGAACTCGGCGCTGCCCTTCATCGAGCCCGAGTTGCCACCGCCGTAGACATCCATCACCTGGCCGTTCTTGAGGATGATATTGGGCACGCAGGTGGTCATATCGTCGCGGTTGTTGCCGCCGAAGATGATACCCACATATTCGCCACTGTTGTTCTGTGCGTTGAGGAGCACCGTCACGTTCGACTCGACGCCGATGCCGTTACCGCCGCCGAACACGGTGTCGATACGGCCGCCCTCGACATTGATGTCGATATAAGACGAGCTCTGCAGGGGACGGTTGATACCGCCGTTAGTACCGATACAGAGCGACGGGCGGGCGCCATACTCGGGATGTTCATCGTCGTAGTTGTAGGCACCGTTACCACCGCCGTAGACGGCACGGATGCTCGGGGTGCCGTCGATGAGCAGGTAGCACGAGTAGGCAGGGTTCCAGCTGGCGCCTTCCTTGACGTTCAGGTTGGTGCCGTCGCTGGTTGTGGCAGCCATATAGGCGGCTTCATTGTTCACGCCGGTTAGGGTGTATCCGCCGAAGGGGGTAACTGCACCCAGCAGGTCGTTGCCGGCGAAGAGCGAGCCGTTGATCGTAACCGTGCCGCCCACATGGAGGTAGCCCAGACCATAGATCGACGACATGTAGCCGCCGCCGAACACGTTACCTTCAACGGTGCCGCCCAGCAGGCTCAGGTGGGTCGAGCCGTTCTTGATATCGTCGGCCGGCACAACCTTATAGGCCACATTCTCGTCGAAGCCCACATTCGAGTGCACACCGCCGGAGATGACGTCGCCAAACACACGGGGGGTAAGCGACGGGTAGAGCGAGCTCTTGAACATTGCCATATAGGTGTTGTTGTGGGTCGGGAGGGCCATGCCTACAAATTCGTGGTAGGGGTCGTAGTTCTTGCCGTCGTAGGTGTCGAAGATATCGTCGTCCTTGTAGTAGACGCCTATCGAGTCGCAGTGGTAGTAACCGTCGCTTCCGCCAACGGCATCGGCCACGACCGTCACGTCGCCCGAGAGGAACACATAGGCTCCGTCGCGGTTGCCGCGGGTGGGTGACGATGGATTGTCAAGGGTGGTGGCGATGGTCGAACCAACGTCGCCGCTGATATCGTTACCGCCGTTCACATATCCGAAGGTGCCGCCGTAGAGCACGCATCCGCTCGAGTGGAGCACGTTGGCCATACGGCAGCCGCCGAACACGTAGTCGCACACGATGCCCGACGTCGGGGGAGTGTAGACAATCGAGCCGACTGCCACGGGCGCGGGGATATTGGCATCTGCAAGGGTCTGGGCCATCAGGGTACGCAGCTCGGGACGCGATATGACGGCCTCGTTGAGCATGTCGCCCATATTGCCGCCGCCGTAGACGGAGCTTACACCGCCCGAGGCCAGCTGCACATACGAGAGGGTCAGCATGTCGGCCTTGTTGTTGCCGCCGAAGAGGGTGCGGATATTATAGTTGCCAACCTCGCCGGTCCAGTTGTCGACTCCGAAGTTGGGGTTCGACTGGTTGTAGGATTCGTTGTCGCAGATAAAGTTGTCGCCGGTGCAGTTCACTTTCACCACGGGCAGGGCTACAGTGGCGCTGTTGCCGCCGCCGAACACGGTGTCGAGCACGCCGCCGTTGATCTCCACGTAGGCATGCGAACCGTCGACCATGTTGCCGCCGCCGAAGAGGTAGCGGATACCATAGTCGCGGCCGAAGCCGTGGAAGTGCGATGCATCGCTGGTGGCCTCGAGGATGGGGTTGCCCGACACGGTCGATGTGCCGGCACCGGTACCCGTGGCAACGGGCGGGAGCTTGGTGTTGTCCACCGTGATCATAACCGTCGATGTGTTGGCCACGGCGCCGCCGTAGTTGTTGCCGCCGAAGACGGTGAAGATGGTGCCGCCGTTGATATCCATCGTGATGGCGTTGGCCGGAGTCTCCTCGAAGCTCTCCACTCCGATGAAGGCGTTCTCGGCTCCGCCGTAGATTGAATAAATGACGATATAGTCGTTGTGGACTTCGGCTCCGTCGCCGTGGATACCGACGGTGATATGCGATGTCTTGATATAGGGGATGGTGCCGTTACCACCGTCGCCGGTCTCGCTGTGGTCCACATGTTCGGGGTCGTGGGAGACGGGAATATAGTGGAAGCCTCTGGCTATATACTGCGAGGGCCAGCTGAGGTCGCCGGTATCGGCCGGTGTGATGTTCTCGGGCATTTCGCCGGCGCCGTTCCATGTGGGCACGGTGCCCCAGGGGTAGACATAACCCTCGTGGTGCTCGTTGCCGAAGTAGTAGTTCTGGTAGTTGATACCGAATTTCTCGGTGCCAGGACGGTAGGGGTAGCCGTGCGAGGCGCTGAAGGTGATGCCGCGGTAGGAGTAGTAGCCGCAGCCGCCGCCATAGACCCAGCCGATATGCAC
This sequence comes from uncultured Bacteroidales bacterium, assembly GCA_900321975.1. Lineage (GTDB taxonomy): Bacteria > Bacteroidota > Bacteroidia > Bacteroidales > P3 > Colimorpha. The sequence continues at coordinate 2,163 of ONYC01000074.1, read as the reverse complement.
CGGGGCCGCAGCAACGGTCTTCTCGGTACCAATCTGGATGGTGGCGCCGTTGTCGCCCTGGACCCAGCCGGCGATGTCGTTACCGCCGTAGACGGCATAGATCGAGTCGGCATTGTGGATGGTGATATTGGTGTTGCCGGCAACGTTGGCCATACGGCCGCCGCCGAACACGGCTCCGTGGATCACGGGGGCGTTGGTGGCCGTGGGCATCGGCTGGCGGGCATAGTCGTTGTTCATCTCGATGTCCAACACCTTGGTCTGGCGCACACCGTTGGTATAGGTAACCGTGACGGTCAGTTTGGCCGTTGTGTTGGCGGGGGGCACATTGAAGCAGTAGAGCTTCACTGGGGCAGTGTGGGGGTTGGCCACTTGGGCGCTGGTGATGGTGAGGGCGGCAGGGTCCTCGATCTCAGTCTCGGGCGTGGTGGGGTAGACGAAGTGCAGGTAGCGGTAGGCCGAGGGCGAGAGGCTGTAGGTAACCTGGCTCACCACAAGGTCGCTGGCTTCCGATTCGGGTATGGCCGTCTCGTCATAGTTCGCGCTGTGGTGCAGGCTGCCGTTGTAGTAGTAATAGTTGCGGTAGGTGGCTATACCGGCGCTTCCGAATTCCTCTGCCGTACGTTCACGGAAGTTGGTGTTGATACCGTAGCGGTAGATCTCTTCCTTGTAGTGGGTGTAGGCGGGGGTTACCTGGATGTCGGCGCTCGGGCTCAGCACCTGGTTCACCGTGGTGGCGATGTCGAACTTGTCGCCGATGGCCATCGTGGTCTTCTCGGTGGTGCCGTCCATCAACTTGAGGGTTTGTATACCATACTGGGGCGGCACATTGTGCAGGGCCTTGTCGTGCTCGGTGACGATGATGGGCGACACCTGGGCGGCAGAACCGGCACCATGTTTGATACCGCCTATCTCGCGTGTTTGGTACCACTCCTTGTGAGAGGCATTCCAGGCCTGGGCGGCCTGGTCGTTGTTGAAGTCATAGTCGGTGTAGATTATTGTCTCGGGACGCTCGTAGGTGTGGGCCGACATGGTCCACTGGTTGCTCACCGAGTCGAGCATCAGCCAATAGTAGCGCTCCTTACGGTTACCGTCGGTGTAGATAACCTCCTTGACGGCAGCACCGAAGTCCCAGTTGTACCACAGCGAGAGCTTGTCGGTGGCCTGGTTGGCCTCCACGGGCACAATCTCGAAGCCGGTCTTCGAGCCCACGAGGTAGTAGACGGTGCCGTTGTGTTCCTGGAAGTAGTATCCAGTCTGGCCCGTGCGGTGCCACACGCAGTAAAGGTCGAGGGTGTTGCTCTCGGTCAGCGTGGGGGTGGCGCCACTGAGGTCGAGACGGGCATAGATGTTGCCTGTCACGCTGATTTCGTAGATATAGTCCTGCGAAAATGGGTGCAACTCGTTCCTCGTGTCGGACGCGGTGATGTGGTTGAACGCCCTTTCGGTCTGGTAGATGGGCTTCTGGGTGCTGGGATCCACCTCCCAGGTGTTGTGCTCATACCAGTAGGGGCGGCCGTTGGTCAGAATGTAGCATTCCTCCTGGGCGGCTGCTTTGGGCTGGCCCACAAAAAACAGAACTGTCAGCATCGTTATGGATGCCAATCTCGAGATATATTTAGTCATCTTCATCATAGTTTGCTTTCGTACAATCTATCATCTATCAGTTGCCTAGCGTGTTTTGCTTGCCAAGTGGCTGGGTTCGTAACCGGGCAGGTCGGCTATCACCTTGATAGTCTGACCTTCGGCTATCGGGACCGGAGCGCTGTAGGTGGTCGAGCCGGTGGTGGTCCATGCCGTCGGGGCGGCAGGCTCGAGGTACTGGCCGGGGTTCTCGCCGTCTTCTGCGCCAAGGACATAGCGGATGGTGGCACCCGGTGTGGCGCAGGTGATGGTGGCGTTGCCACCGGCAATGGTAACCTCGGGGGTTGCCACTGTGTTGAAGGCCGGAACCGACTGGGTGTAGTCGTCCTTGGTGGCGACCACCTTGAACACCTGGCCGCTGGCGACAGCGACACCAGTGGTGTAGGTCGCCGAGGTGGCGGGATCAGGCGTTGTACCGTCGAGGGTATAGTAGAGGGTCTGGTCGGCAGGGCCGTAGGTGGTGTTGGCCGTAGCGGTGGCGGTGGTACCGTCGCTGCTGATGGTGGGCACCGGTATCGGCAC
>ONYC01000072.1 GCA_900321975.1 uncultured Bacteroidales bacterium | reverse complement strand
TTGATAAAGAACGGGGTAGTAGCTCATCTGGTAGAGCATTTGGTTCGCAATCAAAAGGTAGTGGGTTCGAGTCCCATCTACTCCACAAAAAAAGAGAACGCTTTGGCATTCTCTTTTTGCGTAGTGGATGGTCCAAAGCGGTGGGTTGTCGGCGAGGCCGACGGTTGCACCACGAGTCCCATCTACTCCACATCCAAAAGTAAAACATCCGTCGCCGATGGGTGTTTTTTTCTTTTGCCACAGCACAATATAATTGTCTCATATCACGTTTTTTTGATAAAATAATCCGAGTTATGAAAAGAATTGTTTTTGCAATTGTTTGCATCCTTGTTATATCTTCGACGGATGCCCAAAGTATAAGCCGCACGACGGTGGAACAGTACCGCCAGCTGGTGGCTGAGTGTACCGGGGGCGATACCCCGCAGTCGCGGAAGACGCTGGAATACTGTGCCGGCCGGCTGGAGCAGTGGGGATTCACCTTCAACCGCAGCCGCGTCATCGACATGTACAACGTCCACATGAATCCTTTTTACCGGCCGGAGGGGGAAGATACGGTGGGATGCATGATAACCACCGCCGACGATGCTGTTACATCCGTCAGCGGCATCTACACCAGCACCGACCCGGCACGGACTTTTGCCCTGCTGGCCGCCGCCGCCGAACTGCAGGCGACGCTGGCCGCAGAGAGGGGGTTGGGCAATTTTGTGTGCTCGGTCAAGGGAAATGTGAAAAACAAGTTCCCCAAAAATGTCGACGAGTTCAAGGAGGCTATCTCCGGCGTCGGTGCGGACGATATCAAGAAGGTGTATATCAGTTGGGATAGCGCCGACCGCAGCCAGAAGGCCACCCTTGTCTACGACAACCACCTGGCGGGCAAGAAGAAGCCCAAAGCCAGCGACCGTGCGGAGCTTACCATCGCGGTGAGCGACACCCGCAACCTTAGGTAGGCTCACCAGGGTTTTTGACGCCCTCCGAATATATCTATATGTTAGGTGTTTCGTGGATTTAAGACATTTTATGTTTGCGTGGTCGGGAATTTTTTGTATCTTTGCATAATATTTTCACCGCAAAACGCAAGTTGTTTTAATGAAGTATATTGACCGTATAATATTGACCCTTGGGATGTTGGCGTTGCCGATAACGGTAATGGCGCAGAACGACGACTCGCAGAAAAAGTCGGAAATAAAGCTCAACCACCTGGATGTGATATATGAGGATGACGAGTTCAAAGGTGTAACGGTTGACCAGAAAGACAATCGCGGTACGGAGACCGACCTCTACCAGCCCCCGTTCATCATGGTGCCGCTCGAGGAGGAGGAGGACGACGACCTGCCGCCGGCATACACCCTCAATGACGACGGCGCCGAGAGCGAGGATGAAATTCTCTGGGAAGCTTTCGACACATCGATCATCCATCTGCCGAAACTCGACCCCGCGTCCATCACCGACCCGATACTCATACAACTCGACAAATTCACATGGCCGACACCGGTATCAGCCCGTCCCACCTCGCACTTCGGTCCGCGCCGCCGCCGGTGGCATTACGGTCTCGATCTGGCTCAGCCGACGGGTGAACCTATATATGCGGCATTCGACGGTGTGGTGCGTATCTCGAAACTCAACCGGAGTTACGGCAACCTGGTCATCATCCACCATACCAATGGTTTGGAGACCTATTATGCCCACATGTCGAAGCGGCATGTGAATGCCGGCGACCACGTGAAGAGCGGCCAGATTATCGGCCTCTGCGGCAATACCGGACGTTCATACGGCAGCCATCTGCACTTCGAGATTCGCTATATGGGTAATGCCATGAATCCGGAGAACGTGATTGATTGCTCGACGCATGGACTGATAAACCAGACGCTTACGCTCACATCGTCCTCGTTCCGCAAAGTGGCCAAAGGCGGCAGTAAGGGAGGTGGAAGTACAGCCTCGAGCGGTTGGTACAGAGTGCGGCAGGGTGATACTCTCGAGAAGATAGCCCGCCGAAACGGAACCACAGTGAAGCGGCTCTGTCAGCTCAACGGTATCAGTCAGAACAAGGTTCTCCACCCGGGCGACCGCCTGAAAGTCAGCGGTTCGGCGGCGGCAAGTGCTCCGTCAAAAACATCCGGCGGGAACACCGCCGGTGCCACATACACCGTACGCAGCGGCGATACGCTGTATAAGATTGCAAAAGCCCACGGGACAACAGTAAAGCGCCTCTGCCAGCTCAACGGCATCGGTGAGAATTCCAAGCTCCGCGTAGGACAGAAACTGAAAGTGAAATGAGACTCGACATACTCACCCTCTTCCCGAACATGATGAACATGTTCTTCGAGGAATCCATCCTCAAACGGGCTCAGAAGAAGGGGCTTGTCGAGGTGGTGTTTCACGATCTGCACGACTATTCGCTGACGCGATATGGCTCGGTGGACGACTACCCATACGGCGGCGCCGCAGGAATGGTGATGGCGGTTGAGCCGTTGGCCAATTGCATAGAGTCGCTCCAGGCCGAACGTCAGTATGATGAGGTGATATATACAGCTCCCGACGGCGAGATGTTGTCCCAGCCGATGGCCAACCAGCTTTCGTTGGCACAGAATTTGATGGTGCTTTGCGGGCACTATAAGGGTGTCGACGAGCGGGTGAGAGAGCATTTCATCACGAAGGAAATAAGTATCGGCGACTATGTGCTGACAGGAGGGGAGCTGGCCACTGCGGTGATATGCGACGCCGTTATCCGTCTGGTTCCGGGTGTGATAGGCGATGAGCAATCGGCTCTTGCCGACTCGTTCCAAGACGGGCTTGTGGCGCCACCGGAGTACACCCGCCCGCCGGAGTTCCGTGGATGGAAGGTGCCCGAGGTGCTGCTCAGCGGAAACCACCAGAAGATAGAGCAATGGAGGATGGAGCAAGCAGTGGAACGCACCCGCCAGCGTAGGCCCGAACTATTAAAGAAACAACAAAAATAAAATAGTATTATGACAGAATTTGAGAAATATGCCACCCGTCATCGTGGCATCAGCAGCACTACGTATGCCAAATACACTTCGGCAATCAACAACTCGCTGACCCCTTATATTGTGGAGGAGCGTCAGCTGAATGTGGCGCAGATGGATGTGTTCAGCCGTTTGATGATGGACCGCATCATATTCCTCGGTACGGCTATCGACGACTATACCGCCAATGTTATCCAGGCTCAGCTGCTTTTTCTCGAGAGTGTCGATCCCCAGAAGGATATCCAGATTTACCTCAACTCTCCGGGAGGCTCGGTTTACGCCGGACTTGGCATATATGACACAATGCAGTACATCCAGCCCAAGGTGAGCACTATATGCACCGGACTGGCTGCCTCGATGGCATCGGTCCTGCTCTGTGCCGGCGAGAAGGGCCGTCGTTGCGCATTGCCGCATGCGCGTGTGATGATTCATCAGCCGATGGGTGGCGCCGACGGTCAGGCTACAGATATGGAGATCACCGTCCGCGAGATACTCAAGCTCAAGAAAGAGCTCTACGAGATCATCGCCCTTCACAGCGGCCAGCCCTTCGAACAGGTGGAGAAGGACAGCGACCGTGACCATTGGTTCACTGCTGAAGAGGCTCTGAAGTATGGTATGATTGACGAGGTGCTTACTCGCAAAGAGTAATCATATGAAACGCCAGATAAAGGAAAAGGCCGTCGATTGACGGCCTTTTCCTTTTGCTTTTTAGAACCCGGGTTTTCCCAGAAGTCGGAACATATTCTTCTTGTAGGCTTCAACGCCTGGTTGGTCGAAGGGATTGACCCCGAGGGTATAGCCGCTTACGCCGCAAGCGAACTCGAAGAAGTAAATCAGTTGACCGAGAGTGTATTCGTCGACAGTGGGAACTGTAATCTCGACCACGGGGACGCCGCCAGAAACGTGGGCTTCGATGGTGCCGTTTGCAGCGCAGTCATTGATCTCGGTGAGAGTCTTCCCTATGAGATAGTTGATACCGTCGAGGTTCTGCTCGTCGGAAGGTACCGGCACAATAGAGTGAGGTTTCTCAACGCGTACCATAGTTTCCATCATAAGACGCTCGCCATCCTGCACATACTGACCCATCGAATGGAGGTCGGTGGTGATACTGATGCTGTGGGGGAGCAGACCTTTGTGTTCCTTGCCCTCGCTCTCCCCATAAAGCTGTTTCCACCATTCGGCCAGATAGCGAAGGTTGGGTATGCAGCTGACCATCATCTCGACCTTTATTCCGCTGCGGTATAGTGCGTTGCGGACGGCGGCATACATCAGGGCGGGGTTGTCTTCAAGAGTGTTATTGTTAATGCATACATTGCGCATGTCGCGTGCGCCCGCAATCAAATTGTCAATATCATATCCGGCCATTGCAATGGGCAGAAGTCCTACCGGGGTGAGCACTGAGAAGCGTCCGCCGACATTGTCGGGTATAACGTACATCGGGTAACCTTCCTGGACAGCAATCTCGTGCAATGCACCGCGGCGTGCATCAGTGATAGCGATGATGCGCTTCGAGGCCTCGTCGGCACCATATTTGTTTACGAGGTGAGCCTTTACTATACGGAAAGCCACTGCTGGTTCCGTGGTGGTGCCGCTCTTGGATATGACTGTGACTGTGTAATCCTCATGGTCCAAGACCTTTAGCAACTGGGCGTAGTAGTCCTCGCTCAATGTGTGGCCGGCATAGACGATATACGGTTTCCCGCCGCGTTCCATAGATGCGAACTCTGATTGGAGAGCCTCGATCACCATCCTTGCACCAAGGTACGAGCCGCCGATACCAATCACAACCATCAGCTTCGATTTGCCGGCGAGACGTGCCACATCTGCCCTTAACGACGTCAGCATGTCGGGGTCGATGTTTTCCGGCAGGTCAACCCAGCCCAGGAAATCGTTGCCTGCAGCATCGCCTTTCATCAGATGCTCCTTTGCAGCAAGCACCTCGGGAAGCATTGCAGCAACTGCATTACGGCCGATTTTGCTCAGTGCATTGCTGATATTTACGTCAATTTTCTGCATGATTTTTAGAGTTTTGGTTACTATTTTTCTACTTTTTACACCATTTAAAACGGAGTTATTAAAAAAATATTGCATTGTAACTATAATATTTTCTTTGCTTTAAGAAAAAGGTTAAAAAAAAATTACTTCAGATTGAAAAAAAGTATGTACTTTTGCACAAAATTTGAAATGGGTAGATAATGCCCTGTAACGAAGAATAAAGAATAATAAACATAAAAAAACAGAAAACAATGAAGAAAATTTTCAAGTTTGCTTTGATGGTGTCGCTTCTTATGGCATCGACAAGCGTTTTCGCACAGAACACCGGCAAGCCCGAGTATCCCCGCTACGGTTTCTGGAGCAACTGGTCGATTGGCGCCAGCATTGACTACAACCATGAGTTGGCTGTCAACTCCAACGCCACTTCTTGGGGTATGGACATTTTCGCCCAGCAGAAGTTGAACCACGTGTTCGACTATCGTTTCCGTCTGGGTATGCCCACTCTGTTCTCCACCCAGCCCGAGCTGGTCGACGGTGAGACTCTCCGTCGCGAGAACCACTGGACCTTCACCCTCGACATTATGATTTCGCTGAACAACGCCCTTCTGGGTTACGACCCCGATCGTCGTTTCAGCATCTACCTGTTCGGTGGTCCCGGTGCCAAATTCAATGACAAACTGGGTCTTATCTCGAACCTCGACAGCGCCAATGCCGCCCGCGAGAACACCCAGCGTTCTGAAAAAGGTCGCGGTATGGTCATGATGACCCTCGGTCAGGGTATCAGCTACCGTCTCGGTGACAGCTGGAACCTCTTCTGCGAGTACAGCTTCGACGCTACCGACCTTGTCAACATCTTCAGTGATGAGTTCTACAAATGGCACGATGTCA
>ONYC01000071.1 GCA_900321975.1 uncultured Bacteroidales bacterium | reverse complement strand
GCATCCCCCAAGGTGCCGAGTGCAACATCGCCCCCGCCGACCTCAACGACCCGCTGCACGAGGACGAGGATTCGCCCGCTCCCGGATTAACCCACCGTTATCCGGACCGCGTGCTGTTCCTCATCACGGATATGTGCTCGATGTACTGCCGCCACTGCACCCGTCGCCGTTTTGCCGGCCAGAAGGACGACGAGAGCCCCTCAGAGCGTATCGAGAAGTGCCTGGCTTATATTGAGAAGACTCCGCAGGTGCGCGACGTGCTGCTCAGCGGCGGTGACGCCCTGATGGTCAGCGACCAGAAACTGGAGTACATCATCCAGCGCCTGCGCAAGATCCCGCACGTCGAGATAGTTCGTATCGGCAGCCGTACTCCGGTGGTCTGCCCGCAGCGCATCACCCCCGAGCTGTGCGATATGCTGAAGAAATATCATCCCATCTGGCTCAACACCCACTTCAACCATCCCAACGAGTTCACCCCCGAAGCCGAACAGGCTCTCGCCCGTCTGGCCAACGCAGGTATCCCTCTGGGCAACCAGACCGTGCTGCTGCGCGGCGTGAACGACTGCGTGCATGTGATGAAGAAACTGATGCACGAATTGGTGCGCAACCGTGTGCGTCCCTACTATATCTACCAGTGCGACCTCTCAATGGGTCTGGAGCATTTCCGCACCCCGGTGAGCAAGGGTATCGAAATCATTGAGAACCTGCGCGGCCATACGAGCGGTTATGCCGTTCCCACCTTCGTGGTCGACGCCCCCGGCGGCGGCGGCAAGACCCCCGTAATGCCCCAGTATGTCATTTCGCAGAGCCCCGACAAGGTCATCCTGCGCAACTTTGAAGGCGTTATCACCACATACACCGAGCCGCGTGAATACCACGAGGAATGCCACTGCGAGGCCTGCGAGGCCAAGCGCCGCGTGGACGAAGGTGTCGCCTCGCTGCTCGAGACCGACCGTATGGCTCTCGAACCCAGCCATCTGATGCGCCACGAGAGAAATAAGAAAAAATGAATAATGGAGAATCGAGAATAAAGAATGGGCTGGCGCGGATCGTCTGCGTCAGCCTCATTCTTCATTTCTCATTCTTCACTTTCAACTCTTCCCAGGCACAGATTGCGGGATTGAACACCCTCACGGTGCTCGATATGAGCAACGCCGGACGCACCGCCGGTCTCGGGATGGACTACCTGCCGCTCTACGGTACCGATCTTTCCATCGGCATTGACAATCCATCGCTTATCCGTCGCGAGATGGCCGGCACGGGCATGTTGAGCTATGTGAGCCTGTTCGGTTCCGGCGGACGCGGTCTGCTGTCGTATGGTTACAACAGCAAGAATCTCGGTACATTTGTTTTCAGCTTCCATTTCAACAACTACGGCCGCTTCACCGAATATGACGAAGAGGAGAACGAAATAGGCCGCTTCTCGGCTTCGGACTATGCATTGAGCATAGGGTGGGGGATTTGGCTAGATTCGAGCTTCAGTGTGGGTGTCAATTTCAAACCCATACTCTCGCAGTACGCCGAGTATACGGCCTTTGCCGCCGCCTTCGACGTGGCTGGAAGCTATACCAATTCAAACCGTCGGTTTACCGCCACCCTCATGGCGCGGAATATCGGAGCGCAGATAATGACATTCGACGGTTCGTCGGAAAGCCTGCCGTTCGAACTTTCGGCAGCCCTCAGCTATAAGTTGGTGGGTGCACCGTTCCGCTTCTTCTTCGCCGCAACCGAGTTGCAGAAATGGAATCTGCGTTACGAGGATCCGTTCAACCCCACTACTATAGTCGACCCGTTTACAGGCGAGACCACCACCGAAAGTTGGTTTGAAGGCACCCTCGACAACCTGCTGCGCCATACTCTGGTGGGTGTTGAAATCAATATCGGCCGGCCACTTTTCGTACGCGTTGGATACAGCTATCGCCAGAATGCCGAAGTGCGTGGAGTCGATGCTTTCAACCTGAGTGGCTTTTCGTTCGGCGTTGGACTGAGGACGAAACGGTTGGAATTCAGCTATGCACATCGTGACTACCATCTTTCACAAGCGCCAAACTACCTGACATTGAGCTATCGTTTCTAATCGCTGCCGGTCAATGTATTTCCTTGTATCCAATCAGACCAACCCATATTGGAATATTGCCGTCGAGAATTATCTTGTCGAGCATGCCGACGACATGGTTCTTTATCTTTGGAAAAACCACAGAACTGTAGTTGTCGGTCAGAATCAGAACCCATTCACCGAGTGCAACGTCGACGCTCTGGTCGCCGAAGGTGGCTACCTTATGCGTCGTAGGACCGGTGGGGGCGCCGTGTATCACGACGATGGCAATATCAATTTCAGTTTCGTGGTTCCAAAAGAGCAGTATGACGTAAAGCGTCAGTTCTCCGTGATTCAGCGTGCTGTCGAGAGTTTTGGTCTTTCCACTGAATTGAGTGGACGTAACGACATACTTGTAG
>ONYC01000169.1 GCA_900321975.1 uncultured Bacteroidales bacterium | reverse complement strand
TGAGCTGCAGGGTGCTCTCCTCGGTCTCGCCGACGAAGTGGGCGACACCGCTCTTGGTGGCATGCGCCATGGCGCCGCCGAGTTTGTCGACCGAAACGTCTTCGCCGGTAACGGTCTTGACCACCTTCGGGCCGGTGAGGAACATGTAGCTGTTCTCCTTCGACATGAGGATGAAGTCGGTCAGTGCGGGGCTGTAGACCGAGCCGCCGGCGCAGGGGCCGAAGATGGCGCTGATCTGGGGAACCACACCCGAGGCAAGGATGTTACGCTCGAAGATCTCGGCATATCCGGCGAGGGCGTTGCAGCCTTCCTGGATACGTGCTCCACCCGAATCGTTGAGGCCGATGACGGGGGCGCCGACCTTCATGGCCTGATCCATCACTTTGCAGATCTTGAGGGCCATGGTTTCGCTCAGCGAACCGCCGAAGACGGTGAAGTCCTGTGCGAACACATAGACGATACGACCGTTGATGGTACCGTAGCCGGTAACCACGCCGTCGCCGAGGAACGACTGCTTCTGCATGTCGAAGTTGGTGCAACGGTGGGTGACGAACATGTCGAACTCTTCGAACGAGCCCTCGTCAAGAAGCAGGGCGATACGCTCACGGGCAGTGAGTTTGCCCGATTCGTGCTGCTTGTCGATACGCTTCTGGCCACCGCCGATCTTGGCTTCGCCACGCTTGTCGAGCAGCTCTTTTATCTTTTCTTCAAAAGCCATTGTGATATTTTTTGATTTATTGATTACCGGTAATTATTTGCAGCAGAACTCGGTGAGCACTCCGAGGGTCGATTTGGGGTGCAGGAAGCCGATTTTGAGGCCTTCGGCACCGGGACGGCTCTGCTGGTCGATCAGACGCACGCCTTTCTCTTTGGCATCGTTCAGGGCCTGGTCGGTGTTCTCCATGGCGAAGGCCATGTGGTGCATGCCGCCTTTGCCGCCGTTCTTCTCGATAAAGGCAGCGATGGTGCTCTCGGGGCAGGTGGGCTCGAGAAGCTCGATCTTGACGTCGCCGCAGCGGAAGAATGCGGTCTTGACTTTCTGGTCCTTTACTTCCTCGATGGCGTAGCACTTAAGCCCCATCACGTCTTCCCAGTAGCGGATGGCTTCCTCGAGGTTGGTTACGGCAATGCCGATGTGTTCGATGTGTGAAGGTGTCATAGTTTTATATATTTTATATTTTGTTTTATAACTAAATATCAATGCATTGGCCGCTTTTTGGCCAATACTTCGATTTGCAAATATACAAATAAAATTCCATACGCGAATAAATATTATGCCTATTGTTGAAAAAAAATGCCGCACAGGCATTCCCGTGCGGCATTGTGTCTGGGCGCGTGATGCGCTAGCGCCGTAGTTCCTCGACGGCTCGTTGGTATCCGTCGTCGAACTCTTTCATCACCTTGTAGTAGTATTCCGTGCCGAACAGGTTCTTGGCCACCTGGGCTTTGAGCATAAGCTTCAGGTAGTGGTCGCTATGGGCTGTGCGCTCGGGTTCGGCGGCCTCTTTGGCGGTGTCGCGGACCACACCTTTCTCCAACGCTGCGGCCGTCAGGAGGCTGTCGAGGCCGAATGAATCGTAGTTCTCGAGGAATAGCTCGAAGGTTTTGACCGAGTGGCTTTTACGATGGCTGTCGGCCCATTGAAGGGGGAACGAGTTGAGCAGACCCTTGCCGCGGAGCGAGATGAAGTAGTCGCTCAGCCGCATGGTGTCCATCGGCACGAATATGTCGGGCATCACGCCGCCGCCGCCATAGACGGTGCGCCCGTGGGCGGTGCGGTATTTAAGCGAGTCGGGGAAATGGATGGAGTCGGCATTGACCAGCTCGCCGTGTTTGTAGCGGTTGTTCACATCCTGGCGGTAGGCGTCGTCGCCCTCGTCGTAGGGGCGCTGGATGCAGCGTCCCGAGGGGGTGTAGTAGCGTGCCGTGGTGAGGCGTATCTGGCTGCCGTCCTTTAGCGGGAACATCCTTTGCACCAATCCCTTGCCGAACGACCGGCGGCCGATAAGCACCCCACGGTCCCAGTCCTGGACGGCGCCCGAGACAATCTCGGCTGCCGATGCCGAACCTTCGTCGATGAGCACCACCAGTTTGTTGCCGACGATATTGTCGCGCTTGTCGCGCACGGCCGTCCAGTTGCCGCGTCCGTTGGCGGTGAAGTTCTGTCGCGGGGTTTTGCGTCCTTCCTGGTAGACAATCAGTTGCCCGCGGTCGAGGAATTCGTTGCCAAGCTGGCATGCGATGTCGAGGTATCCGCCGGTATTGCCGCGGAGGTCGAGGATGAGCGACTTCATGCCCTCTTTCTTCAATGCCTTCAGTGCTTTGCGGAATTCGTCGCCCGACGAGCGCGCGAAGCGTATAAGGCGTATGTAGCCGATCGAGTCGTCGGCCATGAAATAGGTGTCGATGCTGTAGATGGGAACCTTGTCGCGCACGATATGGAAGTTGTAGACCGTTCCCTGGCGCAGGAGGTCGATAATCACCGTGGTGCCCTTTTTGCCACGCAGCCGCTTGAAAACAAACTGGTTGTTGATGCTGTCGCCGGTAACGGGCTGGCCGTCGACGCGCAGCAGCTTGTCGCCGATCTGGATGCCGACCTTCTCGCTCGGGCCACCGTCGATAACCGATTGTACCACAATGGTGTCGTTGATTATCTGGAACGATATCCCGACACCTTCGAAGTTGCCTTGCAGCCCTTCGTTGGCGCGCTCAACATTGCGGGCGGGAATGAACACGCTGTGCGGGTCCAGCTCCTTGAGCATCGAGTGGATAGCCGCCTCGCTGATGCGGTTCATGTCGGGTGTCTCGGTATAGTTTCCGTCGATCAGTTTCATCACCTCCTCGACCATTTCCTGCCCCTT
>ONYC01000094.1 GCA_900321975.1 uncultured Bacteroidales bacterium | reverse complement strand
TTCTTCGATTCGAATCGAAGAACGATCGAAGAACTATCGAAGAACGATCGAAGAACGATCGAAGAACGGTGGTAGTTGATAGGTAGAGGATAGGTCTTTGATATTGATTTTCAGGACACTAAAGCAAAATCACTCATATATAACGCTGATTTATAGCAATTTAAGCACCAACAAAGCTGTCCGGTGAAAATATTTTTTAAGATTTTTTCGCGCACGAGAACAAATTTTTTGTATCTTTGCAGTCTATACAAAACCGCAACAATATGAAGAAAAGTCTGCTAATACTATTGGCTATCAGTCTCGTAAGTATCGCATCGGCACAGACCGCGAAATGCGGCATCGACACCAAAGCGCTTGCTGCCGAAGAGGTGGCGGCGGGAGCACAGAGCCTCCGCTTCCTGGCCAAAATGGCACCGGGATTCGACCGTGCCGCGTTCGAGAAGGCCGGCATCGTGTTCGGCGCGCAGGCCGGCGACATCTACACGCTCCGCGTTCCTGCCGAGCGGCTTTCGATGCTCGACGAGAGCAAGGACGTGATCCTCTACAGCATATCGCACCATATCGCACAGCCTGAGAACGATGCGGCCCGCTACGACACCCGCAGCGACAGCGTCTACATGGGCTACGGCGTCGAGGGCGGCACCCCGTTCAACGGCGAAGGGGTCTATGTGGGCATCACCGACTGGGGCTTCGACTATACCAACCTCAGCTACAACAACCGCGGCGACTCCAACCGCCGTGTGGAGCGCGCATGGGACCACTTCCGCCTGCGCGGACCCGCACCGACAGGCTTCGACTACGGCACCGAGATTATCGGCTACAACTCGCTGATGAACTATAAGGGCGACACCGCCAACCTCTACCACTACAACACCCACGGCACCCATGTTACCGGCATCGCCGCCGGCAACGGCATCCGCGGCCAGTATCGCGGCCACGCCCCAAAAGCCAGAATCCTGCTCTGCTCGTTCGGGCTGGGCGAAGCCGAATGGATGGACGGCGTCGAGTGGATGCGCAACGTGGCACGCGACAGTTCGCGCCGCCTGGTGGTGAACAGCAGCTGGGGCATGTACTCGTTCAGCTGCCTCGACGGCCGTTCGCTCCTGAGCCAGGCCATCGACAACTGGTCGGCCGAAGGCACCGTCTTCTGCACCTCGGCGGGCAACAACGGCGACAACGACTTCCATATCAGCCGCAATTTCAGCCAGAACAGCGACACCCTGCGCACAGTGGCCACCTACTACACCTGCGACAACTGCATCGGACAGGCCCTCATCATCTGGGGCGAGCAGGGACACGACTTCAGCGCCGGGTTCCGCATGCAGGCCGGAACCACCGTGTGGGCCAGCCAGATGTACAACACCGCCGGCGGCGACCGGGTGGTCTACGACACCCTGCACTGCGGCGACATCGACATCCCCTACCGCGTGCTCATCGAGCATATCAACCCCTTCGACCAGCGTCCCCACATCCAGCTTGACGTCGACAAGAACACAGCCCTCGAGCTGCAACTCTACATCATAGCCTCCAGCGGCACCGTCCACGCCTGGAACGTGGCCAACAAGGAGAACCACGCCGGCAACGAAGGCGCCGACTTCACCAACGGATCACATCCCGGCTTCACCGTCGGCGACCCCATACATGGTATCGGCGAGCCCGCCTGCGCTGCGAAAGCCATCAGCGTGGCGGCCCACCGCAGCGCCGACTCGACCGGTTTCGGCGGACAGATAGCCTATTTCAGCAGCTACGGCCCGCTGATCACCGGAGTGCAGAAACCAGAAGTGTCGGCCCCCGGCGTAGCGGTCATCTCGTCGATAAGCCCCTGGACCGACAACCTCGACTCCTATGAGCAGACGGCCTTCTACAACAACCTGCCCATCGTGAGCGTTCAAGGCAACAAATACATCTGGGCCCCGATGAGCGGCACCTCGATGTCAGGTCCCGCCACCACCGGCGTCGTGGCCCTGATCCTGCAGGCCAACCCGCTCCTGAGCACCAACCAGGTGCGCGACATCCTCATCTCCACCACCCGCAACGACACCTATACCGGCCCGCTCCACGAGGCCGACAGCGCCAGCGAGCGCTGGGGCTGGGGCAAGGTGAACGCCCTCGCCGCCGTGAACAAGGCCATCCAAACCGTCAGCATCGAGCAGACCGAAGAGCTTCGCCTCCCGATGCACCTCTTCCCCAATCCCGCCACCAAGAGCTTCACCGTGATCAGCGGGCACGGCGAGCCGCAGACCATGACGGTCTACAGCGTCGACGGCCGCGTGGTGATGCAGACCGTTGTGACCGAGCGCGCCACCGTCGATGTGAGCCAGTGGGCCAACGGTGTATACGTTGTCCGCATGGGTAGCCGTACCGGAAAACTGATCGTCAGATGAAAATCTTCACCAAGAGCATACCGTTGCAGGCCATCGTCATCTTGGCGGTGATGTTCCTGCTGTGGGTCGGCCCGCTCGCCGACCCGCAACCGATGCCGGCCGATGCCGGCGGGGCGGTGCTCTACGACATTATAGCCGGGTGGCTTGCGCCGACACCGCTGCTGGCGGTGATCCTGGCCATGGTGCTGATACTCTTCGAAGGGGTGATACTCAACCTGCTGCTGGCCGACAACGGCCTCTCGCCGCAGAACAGCCTCCTCCCCACCCTTCTCTACGTTGTCTGCATGAGCGCTCCAGCCACCACCCTCACACCGATGGTGGCGGCCAATGCGATGCTTATCCTCTGCCTGCGCCAGCTGATGCTGAAAGGCACGCTTCTCACCATCTCGACCGACCGCGCCTGCGCCGCAACGGCGCTGATAGGCCTGGCGTCGTTGTTCTACCTTCCGGCCGTGCTGCTTATGATAAGCTATATGCTCACGGCCATCAACTACCGCCTCTACAGCTGGAAAGACTGGGCGGTCCTGTTCCTCGGGTTCCTGGCGCCCTATGCACTGCTTGCCACCGTGCTGATGTTCACCGACGGCCTTGCCGGATGGTGGCAGGGTGTGGCCGATGCCATAGGGACAGCCGGCGTGAATATCGGCGAGTTCTCCGCCTGGCAGGCTGTCGGCAACGGAGCGCTGCTGCTGGCATTGGTGGCCGGAATGGTCAGCGTGTGGAACCTCTCAAGCGAACGCCCCGTGATCTGGCAGAAGAACGCCACCACACTGATTACCCTCATCGTGGGTGCGACAGCGATGCTGTTCTTCACCCAGCTCTTCACCACCGACATGCAGTTCTTTGCCCTTCCGTTCACCTTCTGCACCGCGTGCCTCCTCATGCCGCCCGTGCGCTCGTTGAGCCAGAAGCGGCGCAAGGAATGGATTTTCGTTTTGATACTGATACTCACCATAGCCGCCGCCCTGATATGCTAGCCCAACACCTACAACCCGGCCGCCGCGAGGCGGGATGCGACGAAGCAGGACGCGGGCCATTGGCCGGCCCCGTTACGGCTGCCGCAGTGCTGTTGCCCGAAGGCTATCGGAACGAGGCTCTCGACGACTCGAAAAAGCTCACAGAACGCCAACGCGAAGCCCTGCGCCCCGTCATCGAGACCGAAGCCGATGCATGGGCCGTAGCCACCGTCGAGCCGGAGGATATCGACCGGCTTAACATACTGCACGCCGCAACCCATGCCATGTGTCTGGCTGCCAACGCCCTGCTCGGCAAGGTGGAGAAAGGGGTCGTGTGCGGCGGAAAGCAGCTGGGAACGGTTATACCCGAGTTCCTGCTGGTGGACGGCAACAAATTCTATAACGAGACACCGCTCCAATGGCAGACCATTGTGGGCGGCGACGCAAAATATATGGCCATCGCGGCAGCAAGCATCCTAGCCAAAACCTACCGCGACGAAGCCATGATCCGGCTCAACGCAGAATATCCCGGCTATGGGTGGGACCGCAACAAAGGCTACCCCACAGCCGAACACTACGACGCCATCGAGCATCTGGGCATCACGCCGCAACACCGGCGCAGCTTCACCCTTTACCGTCAACATTCACTATTCGAATAATACAAAGATATGTCCAATTTCATCAAGGAATTACACCGCAAAAAGGTTATCCGCAGCCTCATCAACGCCCCACGCGATAAGAAAATCGACAACATCCAGGAGGTGAAGACTATCGGAGTCATCTGCCGCCTCGACAACGAGCAGAACTGGAATATCCTCCACCATTTCGCCAAGGTGATGGAGAATCAGGGCAAGAAAGTGTACTTCATTGCCTTGCTGCCGAAAGACCAGGAACTGGGCTTTGTCATAACCCACCAGAACACATATATCTGCCGCGGAAAGACCGATTTCAACTTCTGGGGACTGCCCAGCGGCGATGCAATAAAACCGTTCGTCGAGCGCAGCTACGACCTGCTTATCGACACCATTGGCGAGGAAAACTTCTTCGCCCAGTATGTCGCGCTGAGCACCACGGCAAGCCTGAAGGTAGTGTATGCCACCCCCACCGAGGACCCCTCGGAGGTGTTCGACCTCATCATACGCGGCGACGGCGCGGTGGACCTCAAATATTTCTTCAACAACGTTATCGAATATCTCGGAATGATCCATAAATAGGCAACAATGAAAGCAAGACCATTTACCGGTACGGGCGTAGCCCTTATCACCCCCTTCCGCAAGCAACAGGAGACGGTGGACTTCACCAAGCTCGAACATCTGATAGAGAACATAGTATCATCCGGCGTCGACTATATCGTGGCCCTGGGCACCACCAGCGAGGCTGCGACGATGACCGAAAGCGAGCGCTCGGCTGTGCTCGAATTCATCGTCGAGACCGTGGGCGGACGCCTGCCCATCGTGCTCGGCCTCGGTGGCAACAACACCCTGAGCCTTACCGACACCATCACCACCACCAACTTCGAAGGTATCAGCGGAATACTCTCCGTCGCACCATATTACAACAAGCCCAACCAGCGCGGCCTCATGCAGCACTACCGCTCGGTGGCCGACGTATCGCCGGTGCCCGTGCTGATTTACAACGTGCCGGGCCGTACCGGCGTGAATATCACCGCCGAGACAACCCTAGCGCTGGCCAAGGAATGTCCCAACATTGTGGGTATCAAGGAAGCTTCAGGCAATATGGCCCAGGTGATGGAAATACTGCGTCAGCGTCCCGACGGATTCAGCGTCATTAGCGGCGACGACTCGCTCACCCTCCCCATGCTGGCCATGGGCGCCGACGGCGTCATCAGCGTAATAGCCAACGCATTGCCTAAGGAGACCAGCCAGATGGTGAAACTGGCCCTCAAAGGCGACCTGAAGAAGGCTCTCCCCATCCACTACCGCCTGCTGCCCCTGATGAACGCCATCTTCGAAGAAGGCAACCCCACCGGCATAAAAGCCTTGATGGAAACCGAAGGTTTGATCAACAATGTGTTGCGTCTGCCCTTGGTGAAAGCCAGCAAGCCGCTCACCAACAAGCTGACCACTCTCTACAATGAATTTATCGGATAAACTGGAAGCTGTCCGTTCCGAATACCTGCGCCGCATGACCCGCGGCGACGGGCAACTGCTGCGCGAAGTGGAACGCTACACAACCTCGCGCAAAGGTAAGATGCTGCGCCCTCAGATGACCCTGATGGCCGCCGCCACCCTTGGCGACGAAGTGCTCGACTCTCACCGCACATTGCTCCTGGCCACATGTGTGGAAATGATCCACAACGCATCGCTGCTCCACGACGATGTTATCGACCACTCAGACCGACGGCGCGGCCAGCCAAGCGTGAACGCCCAATGGAACAACTCGGTGGCAGTACTCGTAGGCGACTATCACCTGGCTCAGATAATGCAGTTGCTCGACGAAGTCGACGACCCTGTAGCGGCACGTATGGTGAACCGCACGGTGATGGAAATGGTAGAGGCCGAACTGCTGGCCCAGGAGGCTGCCGAACCGAGCCGCGAACGCTACCTGCGCATCGTCGACGGCAAGACAGCCCGCCTGTTCGCCACCGCCTGCGCACTCGGAAATCCCGACTACGAGGAATTCGGCCTGCACTACGGCCGCCTGTTCCAGCTCCGCGACGATGTGGCCGACGGCGAAACAACTCCCTGGACAGCCGAACTCATTGCACAGGAAGAATCTATCCTGAATGCAATAAAACCTTCCCTAACGGTACAAAATTAAAAAAAAGACATAGACATGAAGAAACTGTTCTTATTCCTCTGCGGCCTCGTCATGGCCGGTAGCCTTATGGCCCAGGGCGCCAAAATGCCCGAGAACATCACAATCAAATCCCTCGACGGACAGAGTGTGCAGACATCGGTGGTCAATAATAACGGCAAGCCCGTAATCGTAAGTTTTTGGGCCACCTGGTGCAAACCCTGCAACCGTGAACTGGATGCCATCAAGGAAGTCTACGAAGAGTGGCAGGAAGAGACCGGCGTAAAGCTTGTCGCCATCTCGATCGACGACGCCCGTTCGGCCGCCCGTGTGAAGCCATGGGTCGACGGCAAGGATTGGCCTTACGAGGTCTATCTTGACCAGAACAAAGACTTCGCCCGTGCAATGAATGTTGTGAACGTCCCCCATACGTTCATCATCAACGGCGATGGCGAGATTGTATGGCAGCACACCAGCTATCAGGACGGTGGCGAGGAGGAAATGATCGAGAAAGTAAGAGAGCTCCTCAAATAGCACTATCTCAGCAAACTATAAACGGGATGCAGGTTTGTCGTCTGCATCCCGTTTTCTTTTCCCTATTGCTTGCGACAGGATGTGTTGAATAATTGTTAATAAATATAATAATAATATATTTATATATCAAATATTTTTCGTATTTTTGCATTTCAAAACAGAAATCAGACATAAACGATATATGAGCGAAAATCAGAAAACTGACTACAGTGCGAGTAACATTACCGTACTTGAAGGACTTGAAGCAGTGCGTGTACGCCCTGCCATGTACATCGGCGACGTGAACGAACGCGGTCTGCACCATCTGGTATACGAGGTGGTCGACAACTCGATCGACGAGGCATTGGCGGGCTTCTGCACCAAAATCGACGTACAGATCAACCCCGACAACAGCATCACCGTCGAGGATAACGGCCGCGGTATCCCCGTGGACATGCACGAGAAGGAGCACCGCTCGGCCCTCGAAGTGGTTATGACTGTGCTGCATGCCGGCGGCAAGTTCAACAAGAACTCCTACAAGGTCTCAGGCGGTCTGCACGGCGTGGGCGTGAGCTGCGTGAACGCATTGAGCGACCACATGAAGGTCAATGTCTACCGCGATGGAAAAATCTACGAGCAGGAATACAGCAAGGGCAAACCCCTTTATGCTGTACGCGAGATTGGCACCACCGACAAGCGCGGCACCAAGGTTACTTTCCACCCCGACGACACCATATTCACCGTCACCGAGTACAAGTATGACATCCTTCTCGACCGTATGCGTGAGCTGGCCTACCTGAACAAAGGTATAGGAATGAACATCACCGACCTCCGCGAGTTCAAGGAAGACGGTGTAACGCCTGTGCGTGCCGACCATTTCTTCAGCGAGAAGGGGCTGCGCGACTTCATCGCATATCTCGACGAGAACCGCGAGAAGCTTATGCCGGATGCCATCTATATCGAAGGTGAACGCAAGGGCATCCCCATTGAGATTGCCATGCAGTACAACACAGGCTACAGCGAGAACCTCCATTCCTACGTCAACAATATCAACACCCATGAGGGCGGCACCCATCTGGCTGGCTTCCGTAGCGGCCTGACACGTACCCTGAAGGCCTATGCCGACCGTAGCGGCCTGCTGCAGAAAGCCAAGGTGGAGATCACCGGCGACGACTTCCGCGAGGGTCTCACCGCCATCATCAGCGTCAAAGTGGCCGAGCCTCAGTTCGAAGGCCAAACCAAGACCAAACTCGGCAACGCCGAGGTGCGCGGTGCAGTCGACGAGGCTGTCAGCGAAATGCTTGAGAACTACCTTGAGGAGCAC
>ONYC01000070.1 GCA_900321975.1 uncultured Bacteroidales bacterium | reverse complement strand
TCGATAGTTCTTCGATCGTTCTTCGATTGTTCTTCGATTTGAATCGAAGAACAATCGAAGAACGATCGAAGAACTATCGAAGAACGGCCGTACCTGGGTCGGAGAAAACAGGCGGAAAAAAGGGTCGTAAGGCGCACAATAAATCGTGCGTGATGAGCGTTATTAGGGTGAATTATGACTGATAACAACGAAAAATACAGGCAGTTGCGCTGCCAATACCCGCAGTTCGACTACGAGGCCTACCATTGGGAGGTGTCGGACGAGGGGTTGCGTCTGTGGTTCGATTTCCGCATCGGCGATATTGAGTTCCACCCGACGGCCCTTTTCGAGCGGCGCCCGTTCCTCGATTTCGACCTGGACAAGAAGCTGGTCGACCGGCTGGTGTTCGATATCGGAATGATCGAGCTGATAAGTTATTGGAAGTGCGCCTGCCCTCCGACGGTACGAGTACTTTGCGGCTCCCTTTCGGAAGAACAGATTGCTTTCTGGCGCAAACTCTATTGGCACGGACTTGGCGAGTTCTTTTATACGAATAGTATACAGGAAACGCAAGATGCGTTCCTGCAAGTGTTCGGTGTTCAGTGTTCAGTGAGCAGTGAAAGCGCCAGCCAACTAAACACTAAACACTTAACGCCAAACACTGATAATTATCTTGTCCCCATCGGTGGCGGCAAGGATTCGGTGGTCACCCTCGAACTGCTTCGCCGTGCGGGGAAGGAGATCCGCCCCCTGATTATGAACCCTCGCGGGGCCACCAGGGAGTGCGCCCGTGTGGCGGGATTCCCGGTCGACGAGGTGCTCGTCATACGCCGCACCATCAATCCTATGCTTCTGGAACTGAATTCGAAAGGCTATCTCAACGGGCACACGCCTTTCTCGGCGATGCTGGCTTTCTATACAAGGCTGGCTTCCGCGTTGAGCGGTATCCCCAACGTCGCCCTCAGCAACGAGAGCTCGGCCAATGAAAGCACGGTGATAGGCTCGGATGTGAACCACCAATATTCGAAAAGCTTGGAATTCGAGGACGACTTCCGCTCCTATTGTCACGGATTCAACTACTTCAGTTTCCTGCGTCCCCTGAGCGAATTGCAGATAGCAATGCTTTTCAGCCGCTTCACGCAGTATCACGATGTGTTCCGCTCGTGCAACGTGGGCAGCAAGCAGGACATCTGGTGCGGCCATTGTGCCAAGTGCCTATTTGCATATATCATCCTCTCGCCGTTTATCGAACCGGCTGAAATCAACCGGATTTTCGGCAAGTCGATGCTCGACGACCTTTCGCTTGAACATGAGTTCCGCCAGCTTCTGGGCGAGGAGGAGACCAAGCCGTTCGAATGCGTGGGTACCGTCGGCGAAGTGCGGCAAGCGCTGGCGATGACCATCGATCGCTGGTATCCCACAGAGCATAAACCTGCACTCCTCAATGGCCTTAACGCCCTTAATGCCTTTAATGGCCCTAATGCCCTTGATGCCCTCTTGCCAATCGGCAACCTCACCCCCGAAGAACGCAAAATACTACAAGACGCATGTTCCGCGAAAACCAACTGAAAGCCCTCCTCGAAGGACGCAAGATATTGATTGCCGGCTACGGTCGTGAAGGCCAGAGCGCCGAGCGCCTCATCAACCGTCTGGTGCCCGATGCCCGTTATGAGGTCGCCATGCAGGTGGAAAACGGGCGCTGGAAGACCGGAGACGGCCACTGGCGGGACGACTGGCCGTTCGATATGGTCGTCAAATCGCCCGGTATCCCTACGTTCCACCTTCCGCAATCGACGTTCATCCTGACGTCCCTCACCGACCTCTTCCTACAGGTTTATAGCGATATGACCATCGGCGTAACCGGTACCAAAGGGAAATCCACCACCGCAAGCCTTATCCACCATCTGCTTCCAGGCTCCATTCTTGCAGGCAATATCGGCATTCCGCTCTTCGACATCCTCGACGACCTGCACGAAGGCTCAGTCGTGGTGGCCGAACTCTCGTGCCACCAGCTGGAGAATATCCACCGCGGGCCACATATCGCTGTGC
This sequence comes from uncultured Bacteroidales bacterium, assembly GCA_900321975.1. Taxonomy (GTDB): domain Bacteria; phylum Bacteroidota; class Bacteroidia; order Bacteroidales; family P3; genus Colimorpha. Next base: position 2,945 of record ONYC01000070.1, on the reverse strand, counting down.
TCCTCAACCTCTTTCAGGAGCATCTCGACCACTACGAGAACTATATGGGCTACAAGATGGCCAAGCTACAGATTGCAATCAATCAGCACCCGGACGACCATTTCTTCTACTGCACCGACAATGCCGAGCTCAACGACCTCGTCGGTAGAGACGCGATACGGCACGTCTCGGAAATGCACCCCTATTCTGTTGATAGTATTAGCGACGAGGAGCGTGTGTTGCTCGAAGCCTGTCCGTTGGAGGGCGACCACAACCGCAGCAACGCATTGGTTGCCTGCCGTGTGGCACAGCTCGTCACCCATCGTCCCGTCGACAAAGAAATGCTGGCCTCTTTCCAAGGTCTCAGGCACCGCATGGAGAAAGTGGGCGTCTATCATGGCATCACGTGGTACGACGACAGTATCAGCACCATTCCCGCTGCCGCCATTGCTGCTGTGCGTGCCTTGGGCCGTGTCGATACCCTCATCCTCGGAGGCTTCGACCGCGGTATCGACTATCAGCCGCTGGTCGACTTCCTCAGAGAAAACCCTATAAAGAATATTGTCTTCGTCGGTGCCGCAGGCCGCAGAATCCACTCACACATTCACACATTCACACATTCACACATTCTCATCGAGGACGACTATACGAAGATCGTCCCATGGTGCGCCGAGCATACGCCGCAGGGTGGGGTGGTGCTGCTCTCGCCAGCGGCCGCCTCCTACGACGCCTTCAAGAACTTCGAACATCGCGGCGATTTCTTCAGAGAACAGATAGTTAAACTCAATCAGATTTGAAAAGATTTGAAAAGAAAGACTACGCAAACATGGTTCTTTTATAATCTTTTACAATCTGATTGATAAAAGAGAAAAATATGATTGACTATAAAGAGATAAGGAAAGCTCTCCACGAGCATCCGCAGACCGCTGGCAACGAGCTGTTTGCTCACGATATGATAGTCCGCCACCTTCAGGGATTGCATCCTGACAAGGTCTACACACATGTGGGCGGATGGGGTGTGATAGCGGTGTGGGGGAAAGACTCACAGGCGCCCACCATTGCCTTCCGCGCCGACACCGACGCGTTGCCCATTGGCCACCGTTGCGGGCACGACGGTCACACTACAATCCTCCTCCGTCTCGCCGAACTTATCGACCAGACTTATGACTCACACATTAACACATTAACACATTTACGCATTCTCCTTCTCTGGCAACCGGCCGAGGAGACCGGTACCGGCTCGAGGGCTGTGCTCGAAACCGGTATCTTGCAGCAATATAATATAATGGAGTTCTACGGCTTGCACAATATTCCTGGCTATCCGCTTGGCACCGTGGTGCTCTGCCCTCATACCTTCGCCGCTGCTTCCACCGGTGTCGTCTATCACCTCGACGGTCGCGAAACCCATGCCTCCACGCCCGAATTGGGCATAAATCCAGGAATGGCTATTGCCGAGATTATCAACAGGTTCAATGGGTTTAATGGTCAAGGCGGGGAGTTTAGGCAGAGTACCCTGATATGTGTCCGCGTCGGACAACCGGCTTTCGGAACATCGGCGGGACATGCCGAGGTGATGTTCACCCTCCGCGCTTTCACCAACAACGGTATGGAGGGTCTTCTTGCCGACGCAAACAGCGCAGTTGCCGAGGTTGCTGATCGTTATGGTCTCACGGTCAGCCAGTCGCTGGTCGAGCCGTTCCACGCCACCGAGAACAACGGCGAATGCGTGGAGAAGATCAAAGTGGCGGCTCAGCACCCGACCTTGAACTACCAGCTGCAGACGAAAGAAACACCTTTCCGCTGGAGCGAGGACTTCGCCGAGTATTTGCTCGAGTTCCCTGGCGCTATGTTTGGTATCGGCAGCGGTGAACACCACCCCGAGTTGCACCATCCCGACTACGACTTCCCCGACGCCCTCGTCGAACCTGCCGCCCGGCTGTTCCTTCAATTGGCAAAATAAAAAAGGCGAAGAGGAATTCCTCTTCGCCTTTTTATGTAGGTGTGAGTTGTCTTAGTTTCTAGTACGGGTCGGAGTAAAGGTGGAGTTGCCCGAGTTGGTGCTGCCCGTATTGCCGGTGGTGGTAGTGGTGGTGCCGGTCTTTTTCTCGAGGGTGATATAGTCGGGGAAGGGGACCTGTGTGGTGCCTACCGAAAGGCTGGGACGCACGCGGAGACCTACCTTCGACGAGATGCCTTCGTTGTTGAAACTGGCGGCAAAGTTCTTGAGGGCTTCGACGCTCTTCTTCGAGAAGAGGTCGGCCAGCTCGGCATTGACACCAAGGGGAACGGTGGTGGTGGCGCTCGGCTTGATGGTGTAGCTGTTGGAATTGACTCCGTTGGCCATATCGGTGCCGTCGATGGCGAGAATCCAGTCGAGGGCGGTCATGGCGGCCTGCGTGGTGGTGGGGTTGGTCACGTCGACATTGACATTCATCGACAGTGGCACTTTCTTGGCCTGGTAGGCGGCCACAAGCTTCACAACGTCAGTTGCGCTGAGGTTACCCTGGGTTACATTCTTGACGTTGATGCCGGCAACGGTGACGTTGGAGACGTTTTTAAGGTTGAATTCGCAGTTTGCAAGATTGGCAACACTGGTGAACTGGTTGGCAAGTTCGGTCAATACATCGCACGAACTGAGCAGGATAGAACCTGCAAGGGCAAATACTAAGGTTATCTTTTTCATGCCGCAAAAATACAAATATTTTTCTATATTGAGAATAAAATTTTGCTATTTTGCCATATTTTTGTAACTTTGCAAGTTAGATTTTTGGATAATTACATTATAATAAAAATATACTCAAATTGTTATGGAAGAAAGCAACACTTCTGAAAAGCAACTTAATTTTCTTGAGGAGATTATCGAACAGGGTTTGAAGGATGGCACCTACACCTCTATCCAGACCCGTTTTCCGCCGGAACCCAACGGCTACCTGCACATCGGCCACGCCAAGTCGATATGCATTAAT
>ONYC01000027.1 GCA_900321975.1 uncultured Bacteroidales bacterium | reverse complement strand
TGAGGCGTTTTCGGTTGTCCCACCAGGATTCGAACCTGGGCAAGCAGAACCAAAATCTGATGTGCTACCATTACACCATGGGACAATTTTAGTGCGTTAATGTGTTAATGCGTTAATGCGTTAATGTGTTAGTGCGTTAATTCGTTAGTGTGTTAATTCGTTAATGCGTTAATGTGTTAGTGCGTTATGTTAATTCGTTTTTCGCTTGATTTATTCAGCGGTGCTGTCTCGCTGCGTTTATTTTAAAAGTGGGTGCAAAAGTACTACTTTTTCGGCAACTGGCCAAATTTATTTTGCTCGCAGCTGACTGTCAGCGTCATAACCGCTAAAGCATAGCCTATGAAAAGGAGTCCCATCTGGCGCTCAAGCATGGATTCGAAGAGCAGATTGAATGCAATTATGGATACCACGAGGAGCACCAAAAACAACGCGCCGCTACGCCGCTTCCAGGCCTGCCATACAGGCCAGGCAAGCATGGCAAGGAAGAGCAACGATCCGAAAACACCTATTGAAAGCACAGTTTCCATATACTGGTTATGGGCATTGAACTCAGCGCCGACTCCATAATCCCATCCGTTCTCATCATATTGTTCAACGAGACAATGACGATAGTCGCCCACTCCATATCCAAACAGAGGTTGCTTCATCGCGGCATCGAGGCTTCCGCCATTTATTTCGATACGAGCATCAGACGGCTCGTCGCTTGACAGGTTTTCGACAGTTTCTGCCACCCGCGACTCATGCGACGGAAGGGCTTTCTCCATACCGAATGTATATCCGGCCAGAAGCAGGGCCATAACCGCAGCCCAAAGCCAACGGCGACGCGTCAGAACAAAGTGAACGGTACAAGCCACTTCAACCAAGTAGAGGGTGAGCATACCGGCACGCGAATTGACCATTATAATATATAGTATCAACACCGGGATAACTCCGAGCAGACACCGTCTTAGCACGGGCTTCAACTCGTCCCAATGGTTGTAGAGCTCGTGGTAGATAAAGACCAGCGCCGCAGCAAGGTATATGGCAGTATAGGCGTGGTGGCGGGGGTCGAACGTAGTACCCGTTACCGCTCCCAGCGTACTGCCGCCGATCATCTTTCCCACAGCGACACCAGCGAGGTACAGGAACACGCCCGTTATCGACGCCACGAACGCATATCCCACATACCGCATCAACCGCGAAGTGAGCCACGATGTGTCTGCCAGCAGGAACGAAAGAGCATAGATGAGCATCACCGCCTTGAGAGTCAGGATTTCCCAACCTGTGGCCACATCGGTAGTATAGGTCATGCTAACCAGCAGGAGGAGCCAATAGACAGCTATCAGCAGCAGCCCCCAGCGAAGCCCGCCACCGAGGGCCTTGTTGCCAACGCGACGGTTGGCAACCATTGCGACGAGCGACGACAAAGCCAGCAATCCCGACGCCCAGAGGGCTTGGTGGAAACCGATGGGAATGGCGAAGGCCAGCAGCAGCATCGATATAAATTGGAATTTATTGTACCATGTAAGGTTTTTCATCATAGGCTATCCCTCGAAAGTGAAACTTAACATAAAAGTACGTGAGTGCATCACGTCCATCGAGCGGATATAAATGTCGTCGTCGGGCACACGGAGGTCGAGCAACCCGAAGTTCATTTTCAGCTCGATGGCGAACTTGACATAGCGTAGGAAGAAGTCGAACCCGATGCCCATCGTATAACGCAGGTCGCTCGGCTGTAGGCGTACGATGCTCTCGTTGTTGCGGTTGCGGTTACGGCGGAGCGAGGCGAAGTCGAAGCCGTAGCTTATACCCCCTGTGAGGTAAGGCCGGAAGTCGTTCCATCGCTGGGCACGGAACTTGAGTTCGAGAGGGATGTCGCCATAGACACTCTCGGCCAAGCGCTCGGTCTCGGCAAGCCGATGAGCGTCGAGATAGCCTCTCTCCCATGAATATGCTATGTCGCGAGATACGATTGACACACCCGGCAGCAGACGCAGGTTGAGATAGTCGTTGAGACGCATATCTCCGATAACCGCAATATGGAACCCGGGAGTGTAATAGGAATTGACACCTTGCAGCGTCTGTCTAAGTTCGTCATCCTCGCTGAATGCGAGGTCGAATTTAGACTCGACGAGACCCACCTGGATGCCATAGTGCAGCAGGCGGCGGTCGAACTGGCCGAGGTTTCCCACCTGGGCATTGATTTTCATAGGCAAGATAAGTCCTATAAGTCCTATAAGTCCTATAAGCCTAGTTTTCATTGTATTATTCTGTTATCTCTCCGCGCAGCGACTGGCTGAGGCGGAGCCGCACATGATCTTTGTCGCCGGGATAGTTGCCGAGGAGATACATCATCTTGGTGATAGCCGCCTCGATAGTGATATCGCCGGCACCGACAACTCCGATGCGGTCCATATCGCAACTTGCGGCATACTGACGCATCTTGACCGCTCCCGCCTTGCATTGGGTTACGTTCATCACGATTACACCACGCCTGATAGCCTCGTCGAGAGCCGAGATGAACCATTGGTCGGTAGGGGCATTGCCCGAACCGTAGGTCTCGATGACAACACCTTGCAGGTCGGGAGTGCCGAGCACCGAACGCACCACAGCCTCACCAATGCCGGGAAAGAGCTTGAGGACAGCCACACGGGTGTCGAATTGTGTACGTACCTGCAGGTCGCCTTCGGGCATCGGAAGGAAGAGATGCTCCTTGAAAGCCATATTGATACCGACTTTTGCCAGCGACGGGTAATTGTACGACTCGAAAGCATCGAAATTCTCGGCGTTCATCTTAGTACTGCGGTTGCCGCGATAAAGGTGGCTCTGGAAGAAGATGCACACCTCGGGTATCGTCGTCAGGCGGCACGAAGCAATCTCCAGCGCACAGATAATATTCTCACGTCCGTCGGAACGCAGCATACCGAGGGGCAGCTGGCTGCCCGTAAGGACGACAGGTTTGGCCAGATTCTTGAACATAAAACTCAGCGCCGAAGCGGTGTAAGCCATTGTGTCGGTACCGTGAAGCACCACGAATCCGTCATAGCGGTCGTATTCGTGCTCGATAATCCGGGCAATGTCGGCCCACGTGTCGGGACGCATATCCGACGAATCGATAATCCTGTCGAGCGTGACCGAATCGATACCATAGCTGCAGGCACGCAGCTGCGGCACAGCATCATATATACGGTCGAGGGCGAAAGGATGCAGCGAACCGTTCTCGTCCTGCACCATTCCTATGGTGCCGCCGGTGTATACAATCAGTACTTTGTTCTGTTTCATACCTCACTTTAACGCCATCTATTAATATTTATTGTACAATTTACCAAAAATACTCTATTGGGGCTTGCTGACCGGACGTCATCTGTTGGCAAAAATTATGTTAAATTATCATATTTATTTTGCCGGTTTGTGAAAAGTGTGTATTTTTGCAATTTAAAACGAATAGAAACTATGGTAGAAATTACACGTACATTCGACCTGCTGGACCACTTGGTGGAACAGTATCCCAAGGACGACATCCTTGCCGGAAAAGTGAACGGCGAATGGGTGAAATACTCATCGCACGACTACTATAAATATGCTCATTATCTGGCCTATGGCCTCTGTGAGATGGGAATCAAAGAGGGCGACCGTGTGGTCACCATGAGTGCCAACTGCCCTGAGTGGAACTTCATCGACATGGCCCTCGCCATGAGCGGCATCATCCATGTGCCGATCTACCCCACCCTCTCGGCAGAGAACTATACCCATATCCTCAAACACAGCGAGGCGGCTGCGGTTTTTGTCAGCACCAAAGTGCTACTTGGCCGTCTGCGTCCGGCGCTTGACCAGGTTGATCCCCGTCCGCAGGTGTTCACGCTGGCCAATATCGAGGGCGAACACCGTATGCTCGAGATACTCAAAGCCGGTATCGCCAACCGCGACAAATGGATGGGCGAGATTGAACGCCGCAAGCGCGAGATAAAACCCGACGACTGGACCACAATGATCTACACCAGCGGCACCACCGGATTGCCAAAAGGCGTGATGCTGAGCCACCGCAACCTCTGCTCCAACTTCACCGCCCATGCCCAAGTGAACCCCTGCGACAACCGGCACCGCTTCCTCTCGTTCCTGCCGCTCAACCACATCTACGAGCGCTCGATGAACTACCACTACCAAACCAAAGGCATAAGCATCTACTATGCCGAGAACATGGGCACCATACAGCAGAACATGCAGGAGCTTGAGGCCGACGGATTCTGCGCCGTACCGCGAGTGCTTGAAATGGTATACGACAAACTCTATGCCGCCGGCAAGGACTTCCGAGGCATAAGGAAGCGCATCTACGACTGGGCCTTCAGTCATGGAAAACGCTACGACTACACACTCGTCAAACAGGTGAACCTCTTCTACCAGCTGGCCCAATGGTTCCTCGACAAAGCCGTCTACAGCAAATGGCGCGAGAAATTCGGCGGCAAACGGCTGACCGTAATCACCGGCGGCAGCTCGATACAGCCCAAGATGGTGCGTCTCTTCGCAGCCGCAGGAATCAACATCTATGAAGGCTATGGCCTTAGCGAGACCTCACCTGTGATTGCCGTCAACGACCCGGCCCACCACCAGGTAAAGATCGGCACCGTGGGACCGATCCTCGACGGAGTGGAAGTACGCTTCGACGAAGACGGAGAGATTCTCACGCGCGGACCGCATGTCATGCTTGGCTACTACAAGGATCCCGAATATACCGCCCAGGTGATCGACCCCGACGGATGGTTCCACACCGGCGACATCGGCGAGCTGGTAGGCGGCAAATACCTGAAAATAACCGACCGAAAGAAAGACATATTCAAACTTTCGGCCGGCAAATATGTGGCTCCCCAGCTGATTGAGAACATGCTGCGCGGCTCGGAATATATCGAGCAGGTGATGGTCATCGGCGAAAACGAGAAGCAGACGGCAGCCATCATCAGCCCCAATTTCAACACCTTGCACTACTGGGCGCTGAAATATCACCTCCACTACCGCGACAACTCCGAACTTATCTCCATGCCGCAGACCCAGGAGAAGTTCCGCAAAGTGCTCGACGAATACAACAAGTCGCTCGCTCCCCATGAGCAGATCAAGCAGTTCCGTCTGGTAACCGACGACTGGACACCCAACAACGGCCTCCTTTCGCCCACCCTCAAACTGCGCCGCGGACCGCTGATGGACAAATACAAAGACCTTGTGGCCGACATCTACGGCAAAGACAAACCGACCTCGAACAGCCTCTTCTCGGCCTTCAAGAGTGTGGAACTGCCCACAATGCCCTGGGTTAAAAAAAGTTGAACGAAATGAACTTGCAGACAAAAACCATCCGTCTAACGGCATTGCTGATTGCAGCGGCGATGCTTTTCGCGGCATGCTCATCCAGCAAATACGCCTATATCAAGGATGCACCGCGCGACGAGGATATGGCGATCACCACCGATTTCACCAGCACGCTGATGCCCGACGACCTGCTTTATATCCACGTCAACAGCAAGACTCCACAGTCGGTGGTTCCCTTCAACCAGGAGACAAACCAGGCTCCATCCATCAAGAAGCCCGAAGTCCACGGATATGTCGTCTCGTCAGAGGGCGATATCATCTTCCCCGTGCTTGGCCGTATCCATGTGGCCGACATGACGACATCGCAACTGGCTTCATACATCGAAGGGCGACTGATTGCCGGCAGATACGTGAAAGACCCGCAGGTTGTCGTAACCTTGATGAACTTCCGCGTTACCGTGATTGGCGAAGTTGCCAAACCGCAACAGATCCACATCTCAGGCACGCGCCTCACCATCTTCGAGGCCCTGGCCATCTGCGGCGATGCGACGATGGACGGCATGCGCGACTGCATAACCGTTATCCGCACCAAAGACAATGACTATATAGTCGACACCGTTGACCTCACCTCGAAAGAAATCCTCAATTCGCCCTACTACTACCTCCTCCAGAACGACGTGGTATATGTCGAGCCCACCAAGCGCAAGAAACGCATCGCCTGGCGCAACGAAGACTGGCCGCATTACCTCACCACCGGCGTCGCCGCTGTTCGTTTGGCATACTTGGCCTACTACCGCTACGTGCGAGTACAGAACATTAAATAACCCGATATTCCATCGAACTTGGATATCCTATCGCAAATAGCACTGGTCTTCACGGCAGGGCTTGGAAACGCCTCGATCAGGCGGCTTCTAGAAGTCTACCCCGATGAAGACATCTTTGCCCTGCCCAAATCCGAGTTGAATGCCGCTTTCGGAACGCATAGGGCCATAGCCGAGAACATACTCAACAAGAGCGCGTTCGCCAGGGCTGAAGAAGAGTTGCGTTTCTGCGAGAGCAACCATATCCGACCTCTTTTCTTTACCGACCCAGGTTATCCCTCCAGACTCAACAGCCCCGAAACCGACGACTGTCCGGTGCTGCTCTATTGTCTCGGCTCTGCCGACCTCAATCCGGAACGCTCGATTTCCATAGTGGGCACCCGCAGAGCCACCTCGATCGGCCGCGACAATACCGATCTTCTGGTGCGCGAACTGAAGAGCTACGGGCCGCATATCATCAGCGGCCTGGCCTATGGCATCGACTCTGCCGCCCATACTGCTGCAATAGAATACAACCTTCCAACAGTGGCGGTACTGGGACACGGGCTCGACCGCATCTATCCGGCATCCAACCGTCCACTGGCAAAACGTATTCTGGAAAGCGGCGGAGCGCTCATAACCGAGTATCCGTCGGGCACCGCCATCAATCCCCGTTACTTTCCGGCCCGCAACCGTATCATCGCGGCAATGTCGGAGGCCACCGTCGTTGTCGAAGCTTCGGAGAAGGGGGGCGCCCTTATCACCGCCGCCATCGCCAACAGCTACCACCGCGAAGTATTTGCCTTACCGGGACGGCTTGGCGACACCTACTCGAAAGGAACCAACAACCTTATAGCCACCAACCGCGCCCTGCTGGTACGCGGCGCACGCGACATAGCCTTCCAGCTGGGATGGCCCATCGAAGGCGAGCAACTGGCATTTGGCAAGCCCGATACCGAAGAGCCGCTGCAACCCAACGAACAGCGCATCATAGACCAACTGAAGAACCACGACCACCTAAGCCTCGATGAACTGGCCTCACTCACGGGCTTCTCCCTGCCCAAGACAGCATCGATTCTTTTCAATCTCGAGATGGCCAACCGCATCCACACCCTCCCCAACCACACCTACTGCCTTGTCGGCCGCTAGGACGAAAAAACAAGGCGGCCTCAGAGGTCGCCTTGGTGATCTGCACAAGATTTGAACTTGTGACCTCTTGCCTGTCAAGCAAGCGCTCTAAACCAACTGAGCTAGCAGATCAAAATTGTGCCTTCCAAACTTGCGAAAGCGGGTGCAAAAATACGACGTTTTTTTGAACTGACAAAATTATTTTGAAAAAATGTGTATTTTTGCAATGTACAATTTGCGCAAAACACCGCATAAACATCAGATTACCAACAAAGAGCAACTTCAAAGAAAATAATCATAATTTTTCGCCACATGGCAGACAATTACATCGAAAAAAGATACGAAGAGACCCTCGGAAACGGAAAAATCAGGGTCAAACGGATAGGTCATACACTGGACGATCTGCTCGCCAAAAGCCGCAGCCACCGTGGCTACCTCAAGGCATACGCCGTGAGCCGCGCCGAGCTGGAACGCATCGTATGCGTGTGCAGCAAACTGCCTTCGGGATGCAACCAGCAGGTGCTGCGCTACTACCTGGTTACCAAAGACTCGGGGGCCGATAAGGTACTTCCGCTCATAAAGATGGGCGCCGCACTGCCCGAACTGCACCTCCCCCTGCCAGGCACCGAACCGGAGGCTTTCATCATCTGCTGCTCGGCGGTGAAAGAGAGCAAGCTGGTGGACATCGACCTCGGCATCGCCCTGCAAAGCATGGCCCTGAAAGCTGTGGAGATGGGGCTTAACACGCTGATGATCGGGGCCTACAACCACGAGAAGCTGAAAGAAGCCTTCGACCTGCCATCGGAGCCGCTCATGCTTCTGGCCGTGGGCAAAGGGACCGACCGCATCGAACTGGTCCCCACCGACGAGGATGCCCCAAGGGCCTATTATCGCAAGGAGGGCATACACTATGTGCCGAAAGTGCGAGCCAAAGACCTTATAATCAATAAATGAGGCGCAACCCGCTGGTACCGGTGGCGATTGCCTTCATGACGGGCATCGCCTGCCAGCATTGGCTGACAGGCCTGCCCGACTGGTTCTGGTGGGCAATGGCGGCCGTGGCGGCACTTATAGCGGCCATACTTCTTATCGTACGCCGGAAACCGAGCCTAATGCCCACCCTGCTGGCGGCCCTGCTCTGTATTGCCGGCATCGGCGGAACCCTGGGACAGACGTGCGACCCACGCTCCAACCCAAACGACTGGTGCCGCCTTGCGGCTTGCGACTCACAACTGCAAAACAACACCGGACGGCCAAGCCCTGTGTACCTTACACTGCATCTGACCGAAACCCCGCAGCCGCTGGAGCGGAGCTGGCACACAAAAGCAACGGTAGAACGATGCAACGGCGCCACATGCGACGGCAAGATCGACCTCTTCCTGAAGAAAGAAACAACCTCAGCCACACTGCGCTACGGCGACCGGCTGATGCTTCACGGATACCCCGACCTGGAGCGGAGGCTCATCTACATCACATCCGACCATTACATCGTCACCCAACACGACAGCCGTTCGCTGCGGGCCCGCAGCGAACAACTGCGCATGCGCCTGCTGCAGAGGATGCAACGCGGTCCGCTCGACCGGCGGCAAGCCGGTGTCGCAGAAGCGCTGACGCTGGGTTGGAAAGCCGATTTGAGCCCCGAGACAAAAGCATCCTACCGCGATGCCGGCATCGCGCACCTGCTGGCAGTGAGCGGATTGCACACGGGACTGGTGGCGCTGGCGGCAGGAATACTGCTTGCCTGGATTCCGAAGACAAGGAGAGGCCGCGCGGTGAAAGGCACGCTGCAGCTGGCAGCCGTATGGGCGTTCGCGATGATAACCGGTATGGCGCCGTCGACCATACGCGCCGCGCTGATGTTCAGCCTGTTCATCGTAAGCGACATCTTTGAGCGGGGAACACCGAAAATGAACCTGCTGGCAGCGGCAGCCCTGCTGACTCTGGCCGCAAGACCGATGCTCTTATTCGACACCGGATGGCAACTCTCCTACTCGGCAGTGGCTGGAATACTGCTTGCAAGGCCGCTGATAACGCAGTTCCACAACTGGTTGTGGCAAACCGCGACAGTGAGCATCGCAGCCACAATGGCCACTATGCCGGTTACCCTTGCCGCTTTTCATCAGATACATCCCTACTTCCTGATAGCCAACATGGTGATCATCCCGCTTGCCGGAGTAATACTGATGCTGGCACTGGCCTATATGGCAATACCTTGTACTGCAACAGCCCTACCCTTGGGGAAGGTTCTTGAATGGTCGGAATGGCTCACAGAACAGGTATCGGGGCTGCCCGGAGCGGTGGTTGAGACCGGGGCTCAGAGCGGATGGGCGACAGCCATACTGGCAATCGCCATACTGGCGCTGCTCATGGCGGCGAACATCACCACACGGAAGGTCAGCCAACAAGCTGACTGACGAAAATCACCGCGATAGCCACAGGGGCTATATAACGGATAATAAACGCGATAACCTTATTCACCCCAACTTTGAGGCGGCCACCGTTGGTCATCTCGTCGAGCAGGTCGGCACGTTTCATGCGCCAACCCACGAAGAGCACTATCAGCAGGCCGCCGATTGGCATGAAGTAGGAGGCGGTGATATGGTCGAGGAGGTCGAACACCGTACGGCCGGAGATATGCAGCGCACTTCCCTCACGGAAGCTGAGGGTTGCGAACACACCGATAACGGCCGTAACCAGAGAGCCTATGACGGCGGCTTTGGTGCGCGTGATCTTCAGTTCTTCGGTCATTGCGGCAACGATGACCTCGAGCAACGAGATAGTCGACGTGAGGGTAGCGATTACCAGCAACAAGAAGAAAATCAAGCAGAAGAAGTAGCCGCCCGTCATCTGCTGGAAGACCATCGGGAGGGTGGTGAAAGCCAGCGACGCACCGGCTTCGGGCTGGATGCCGAACGTGAATGCGGCGGGGAAGATGATCACTCCGGCGAGAACGGCAACAAACGTGTCGGCAAGCACCACGCTGACTGCCGAGGTGGTCATATTATCGTCCTTCGAAATATATGAGCCGTAGGTGATCAAGGCACCCATACCGATGGAGAGCGAGAAGAAACTCTGCCCGAGGGCTCCGATCAGCACACGGCCGTTGAGCTTCGAGAAATCGGGGTTGAAAAAGAACTTCAGGCCGTCGGCCGCACCGTTGAGGGTGAGCGACTTGACGCAAAGCACCACCATGATGACCAGCAGCAACGGCATAAGGATCTTGGAGTAGCGCTCGATGCCGTCCTTCACTCCGCGGGCCACCACAAAGGCCGTGAGGATGAGGAAAAGCAGCTGGCAGACAATCGGCAGCCAGGGGTGGTTGGTGAACGAGACAAACTGCGACTGGATCTGCTCCAGGTTTTGACCCGAGAAATGGCCTGCAACCGACTTCCCGAGGTAGCCGAGGGTCCACCCTGCGACAGTGGTGTAGAAGGCGAGAATCAAAAAGGCACAGAGCACGCCGAGGAACCCCACCGCCGGCCAGACGGTCTTTTTTCCCGCCAGACGGCGGAACGCGCCCACCGGATTGGACTTCGAGCGGCGGCCAATCACGAACTCGGAAATCATCAGCGGCGTACCAATAAGCAATGCCACAACAAGATACACTATCAGGAAGGCCCCGCCGCCGTTGGCTCCGGCCTCGCAGGGGAAGCGATAGATGTTGCCCAGGCCGAGGGCCGAACCGGCCGTGGCCATAATGATGCCCAGCTTCGAGCTGAAATTCTCACGTTTGTGTTCTGCCATAACGAATATAAAATTGTATCAAACAAGCATTTACCGAGCGGCTTACCCACCCGGGAGGTTCTGCAAAGATACAAAAATATTTTATTAACGCCCCGCGATTTGCACCCACCAACACCCTATCTTCTACCTATCAACTACCACCGTTCTTCGATCGTTCTTCGATTGTTCTTCGATTCAGATCGAAATACGATCGAAGAACGATCGAAGAACAATCGAAGAAGGGCCGGAGGGAGCCCCGCGGACGGGCGGCTGAGGAAGGGTGAAAAAATGTGAAAAAGAGTTTGGCGAATTGAATTTTTTTTGTATATTTGCATGGTCATACGCAGGTGTAATGCAGGCGTAAGATACTGATAATTATAATTTAAAACAAAATATTAATCCTAAAAAAAGTCACTTCTATGACAAAAGTAAAATCTTTGGCTGACCTGAAAGCCATGCGCGAAAAGCTCCAGTCGAAT
>ONYC01000063.1 GCA_900321975.1 uncultured Bacteroidales bacterium | reverse complement strand
GTTCTTCGATCGTTCTTCGATTGTTCTTCGATTCGAATCGAAATACTATCGAAGAACAATCGAAGAACAATCGAAGAACGGCCGGAGTTGATACGGAGAGGATAGAATGAAGACACGTTGTATCAGGCACTTTGTTGCGGCCATCAAAGCGGCATCTACGAAGGATTTGGAAAAAGAATTTGTGCATATCGGAAAAAAGATGTATTTTTGTATTTTTATAGTAAATATATGGCTGCAGCGGCACTTACTGATAAACAACTAATTGAACAGTTGAAAGCCGGCAATTACAAGCCGGTATATCTGCTCACGGGCGACGACAACCACTCGATCGACGTGGTGTCCGACTATATCGAGGAGCATATCGTCGACGAGTCGTTGAGGGATTTCGACCAGGCCGTCCTCTACGGTGGCGAGACCTCGATGGCCGAGGTGATCGACAATGCGATGCGCTACCCGATGATGTCGCCCATCCACCTGGTGCTGGTCAAGGAGGCCCAGTCGATCGACCTGAAGCAGTGGGACGAGCTTGCAGCCTACCTCAAGCACCCCGCCGAGCGCTCGATGCTGGTGCTCTGCTACCGCCACAAGAAGCTCGACAAACGCACCGCCGTCTACAAGGCGATCGCCTCCGCCGGCGTTGTGCTCGAGACCACGAAGCCCTACGACAACCAGGTACCGGCTCTGATCACCAACGAGGTGCTCGCCCACGGCTTGAATATCACCGACAAGGCTGTAAACATGATGATTGGCGCCATCGGTGCCGATATGGGCAAGCTGACCAACGAGCTTCAGAAGCTCTATCCCCTGGTGCCACAAGGCGGCACGATCGACGAGCGGCTGGTCGAGCAGCAGGTCGGCATCAGCAAGGACTACAACGTGTTCGAACTGCAGAACGCCATCGGCCGGCGCGATCCGGTGATGTGCAACCGCATCGTGAACTATTTCGCCGCCAACCCAAAGAGCGCCGCCCTTCCGCCGATGCTGGCCGCCCTCTACACCTACCTGCTGAAGATCATGATCTACCACCAGCTGGAAGACCCGTCGGACGAAAAGGCCGCAGCTGCCGCCTTGGGATGCAAACCGTTCTTCGTGCGCGACTACGCATTGGCCGCACGCAACTACAAGCTAGGCAAGCTTGCCTCGTGTATCGGCTACCTTCACGAGGCCGACCTGAAGTCGAAAGGGGTCCACAACTCGGGCACCGTGAGCGACGCCGAGATACTGCGCGAACTGGTGTTCAAGATAATCCATTGAAAAGTCAAGAAGGAGCGAAGTCAAGAAGTCAAGAAAAATGAAACGTCTATACATACTACTGATTCTTACAATCCTGTCCCTCACGGCCTCCGCGCAGGGAATTGTGAAAGGCGTGGTGTTCGACGAGAGCAACGGCGAGTCGGTCCCCTTCGCCAACGTAACCCTTGTCCAGGGCGACAGCGACGCCGCGGGCGCTGCGAAGAGCAACCTGCTGGGGTGCGCAACCGATATCAACGGCTTTTTCCTGCTCAGCAAAGTGCCGGCCGGCACCTATACGCTGAGAATCCGCTTTGTCGGTTACGACGACCACACCGAGACCATTACCGTCCAGGACCGCAAGACCCTCAACCGCACCATCCACCTCAAACCTTCGAGCAAGATGCTCGAGGCGGTGGAAATCACCGACAGCCGCATTGAAGAGCGCAGGATGCAGACGCAGGTGAGCGTAGAAAAAATCACCGCCAGCCAGATCCAGCAGATGCCCTCGATAGGTGGTCAGGCCGACATTGCACAATATATGCAGGTGCTGCCGGGCGTTAGCTCGACCGGCGACCAGGGAGGCCAGCTCTACATCCGTGGCGGTTCGATGATCCAGAACCTCTGCCTGCTCGACGGCATGATCGTCTACAACCCCTTCCACTCCATAGGATTGTATTCGATTTTCGAGACCGACGTCATCCTCAACGCCGACATCTATACCGGCGGTTTCGGAGCCGAATACGGCGGCCGCCTCAGTTCGGTGATGGATATCACCACACGCGACGGCAACAAGCGCCGGCACAGCGGCAAGGTGGGCCTCAACACCTTCGGTGCCAGCCTCATCCTCGAAGGCCCGCTGAAAAAGGAGAGCGACCGTTCGAAAACCACCATCACCTATCTTCTGACCGCCAAAAACTCCTACCTGTCGAAGACCTCCGAGATAATCTACCCCTATATCGATGGCGGACTTCCGTTCGACTTCCTCGACATCTACGGCAAACTCACGCTCAATTCGGGAGCAGGAAGCAAAGCCAGCTTCTTCGGATTCCGCTTCGACGACCAGGTGCTCGGTTACCAGGCGATAGCCAACTACCATTGGCAGAACTACGGTCTCGGTACCAACTTCACCCTCGTTACCGGCTCGACCGCCAACCTCGACGGCTCGCTGGCCTACTCGAACTACGCAATCACCCTCGACGACGGCACCGGAGCCGACAAATACAGCCGCATCGGAGGCTTCAACGCCACGATGCAAATCTCGAACTTTATCGGCACCAACCGCCTGAAATATGGCATCAGCATGGAGGGTTACAGCACCGACTACCTCTTCATCAACCAGTATGGACAGAAGACCGAGCAGTCGGTCCCCACCACCAACCTCTCGCTTTTCGCCACCTATAAGTGGTCATCGGGCAAGCTGCTGCTCGACCCGGGAATGCGAATGGTGTACTACGCCTCGCTGCGCACCTTCTGTCCCGAGCCACGACTGGCCGTGAAATACAATATGCTCGAGACCTTCCGCCTGAAATTCGCCGGCGGCCTCTACAGCCAAGTGTTCCTCGACGCCCGTTCGGACAACGATATCGTCAACCTCTTCACCGGTTTCCTCACCGGTACGGCCACCCTCAACGTGCCCAGATCGTTCCTCGGCGACAAGGTTCAGACCTGCGTGCAGAAGGCCAAACATCTGGTTGTCGGCGCCGAATACGACCTCACCGAGCATATCACCCTCAACGCCGAGCTATACTACAAGCACTTCGACCAGCTGCTCAACGCCAACCGCAACAACATCTATGACGACGACGACCCGACCTACACACAAGCCACAAGCCCCTACCGCGTGTCGGAATACCTGATGAAAGACTATATTTTCGAGAAAGGCTACGCCGCCGGATTCGACTTCAGCGTCTGCATCGACCTTGAGCGGCTCTATGTATGGGGCACCTACTCGCTGGGTTATGTGGAGCGTATCGGGCAGAAAACCGACCAACCCGAAACAGCGGAATCCTATTCCTACAACCCTCACTACGACCGTCGCCACACCGTCAACCTGCTGGCCACCTATGCTTTGGGCGACGAACGCGAATGGGAGATCAGCGGCCGCTGGAGCTATGGTAGCGGATATCCCTTCACCCAGACACAGGGCATCTACCAGATACTCCCCTTCGGCGGCGGTATCGCCACCGACTATACGCGTGAGAACGGCGACTTCAGCATCCACTATGCCGACCTCTACAAAGGACGCCTGCCCGACTACCACCGTCTGGACCTCGGCCTCAAACGCAAATTCTCTATCGGCAAGCGGTCGCTGCTCGAGCTCAACCTCAGCGTCACCAACGTCTACAGCCGCCAGAATATCTTCTATTTCAACCGCGCCACGTTCGAGCGTGTGAACCAACTGCCGATACTAGCCTGTATCGGTGCAACATTCACCTTCTAGAAAATGGAGAAAGTCTACATAGAAAGCTACGGATGCCAGATGAACTTCGCCGACAGCGAAGTGGTGGGTGCCATTCTTACAGGTGCCGGCCACAGTATCGTAACCGACATCGACGAAGCTTCGTTCATACTGATAAACACCTGCGCTATTCGCGACAATGCCGAGCAGCGGGTGCGCCACCGTGTGCGCGAACTGCGTGCAATGCAGGGACGGCGCCACGCGCTGCGTATCGGCATACTGGGATGCATGGCCGAACGGTTGCAGAACCGACTGATGGCCGAAGAGGACAACCTGTCGCTCGTATGCGGTCCCGATGCCTACCGTCGTTTGCCGCAACTGATCGAGCAGGTGCGTTGCGGGAAGCAGGCCGCAGAAGTGGAACTGAGTACCACCGAGACCTACGCCGACATCGAGCCGGTACGACTCGGGAGCAACGGCATTTCGGCTTTCATAAGCATCATGCGAGGCTGCCAGAACTACTGCTCCTATTGCGTGGTTCCATATACTCGCGGACGCGAACGCAGCCGCGACCCGTTGACAATCGTGGCCGAAGCTCGCTCGCTGTTCGACCAAGGCTACCACGAGGTAACCCTTCTGGGGCAGAACGTCAATAGCTATAAGTGGACCGACGACACCGGATTCCCCGAACTGATGGATATGGTCGCCGCAATTAATCCGCAACTGCGCGTAAGGTTTGCCACCTCGCATCCCAAAGACCTCAGCGACAAGCTGCTCGAAGTGATGGCATCGCACCCGAATATCTGCCGCTGTATCCACCTTCCGGTACAGAGCGGAAGCAACCGCATGCTGCAACTGATGAACCGCAAATACACCGTCGAATGGTATCTCGACCGCGTGGATGCCATCCGGCGATACATGCCCGACTGCTCGATCACCACCGACGTGATTGCCGGATTCAGCAGCGAGACTCTCGAAGACCACCAGGCAACCCTCGACCTTTTCCGTCGTGTGCGCTACGACTACGCATATATGTTCAAGTATTCCGAGCGAGAAGGCACCTATGCCTCGCGCCACCTGCCCGACGATATCGCCGACGACGAGAAGACCCGTCGTCTGAACGAGATTATCGCCCTGCAGGGTGAAATTGCGCTCGAGAACAACAAGAGCGAAATCGGGAAAGAATACGAAGTGCTGGTGGAAGGCGAAAGCCACCGCAGCAAAGAGCAACTTTTCGGCCGCAATAGCCAGAACAAAGTGATTGTGTTCGACCGTCGCGACGCGCAACCCGGCACATATTGCAAAGTCAAGGTGCGCAATTGCACAGCTGCAACCCTGCTCGGCGAACTTGTATGAGAACCTTAATGAATTAAAACAAAAGATACTATATGGCAAAAGAACCTCTTCTCAAACGTCATCCCTGGATGATGCACGTGCTTGTCATGATCGGCATATCGATCGTGATACTTGTGCTGGTGTTTCTTTTCATAAAGATATACGCCCGTCAGGGTAAGGAATACGAGTTGCCCGATGTGGTGGGTTCCAACATAGCAGCCTTGAGAGCTGAGAATCCGCTGGCACTTGATATAGTGGTACTGGATTCAATATTCCGCCCCAACACCGAGGGAGGGCTTATCCTGACCCAGGACCCCAAGGGCGGCACCGCCGTCAAGAAAGGTCGCAAACTGTACGTAACCATAACCGCATACAATCCCGAGGACGCCGTATTCCCGGAGCTGGCAGGTCTCACCGTCAGACAGGCTGTATCGGAATTACGTAGCTGCGGGCTTGAAATCGGCCGCTTGAAGTTTGTTGAGGATCCGTATAAGAACACCATCATCGACCACACTTGCAAGGGCAAGACCGTCTATGCAGGTCAGCAGATAGAGCGAGGCTCGGTGATTGATCTGGTAGTCGGCTTGGGTGACAGTACCGGCTCGAGCGTTGTACCGTTCGTTATCGGAAAGACTGCCGATATGGCCCGCCGCGACATCATAGCGGCATCGCTCAACGTCGGCAAGGAGCACTTCCGCGGTGTAAAGAACCGCCTGACGGCAGTTGTGTACAAGCAGGAACCCGACTATACAGGTGTTTCCCATTACCGTTATGGCACATCGATTGAACTGTGGTATATTGATGCGGAAGACACCGATGTAGACAAGATGATACGGGAGTTCAAAGTCGATTCGACCAAGATCGACGACCCCAATGCAATCGACGACGGCCGCCCGACACCCGAAGAGATTGAAAGCAGCGACAGATGGACCTGGTAAAACATATAATAATTATTGCCGCAGCATTGACGCTCGGTTCGGGAGGAATCCGCGCACAGGAAGTGCTATTGCCGCTGCAGTCGGTCAACGTAAAGCCGACGAAAGCCGGTTTGGACAGTTGCGTGAGTTTACCATTCTTCGACGATTTCTCGCGACATACCGATATTCTCCAACCCGAATTGTGGGAGTCATGCGGCGCAACCGTAGGCACAGGATTCGGCGAACTACCACCCAGCGTCGGTATGGTCACCCTCGATGCTATCGACGCTCACGGCAACCTGTACCAGCAAGCTGCAACCAACCCCTTCCCTGCCGATACATTGCTTTCGCGCCGGATACGGCTCGACTCGGTATCACCATCCGACTCGCTGGTATTGAGTTTCTTCTACCTGCCTGGCGGAGGTTACGGAAACCTTTGGGAACGCGTAGGCGACACCCCCGACCCAGCCGACTCTATTTACCTCGACCTGTTCTCCCCCTCGGATTCTACCTGGAACACAGTATGGGCACGTGGAGGCATAAGCGTCGACACATTGATGGCGCAGACAGGCAAAACATGGCAGTATGTGGCTATTGGAATCACCAACCGTACCTATTTCGACTCCGCTTTCCGCTTCCGCTTCCGCAACCACGCCAGTCTTGATGCCACCTCGAAACGAGGGATGAAGGGCAACTGCGACCAATGGAATATCGACTACCTGCTTCTGGACACCGGACGCAGCGCTACCGCCGAACCTCATTGGCGCGACGTTACATTCACCGGCGAGGCTCCTTCGCTGCTCAGCAACTATATATCTATGCCAGCACGCCAGTTCCGCCCATCAGATATGGCGCAGAATCTGGAGATAATAATTGCCAACCTCTACAACTCGGAGCTAGCCACGCAATACGCCTACTTCATTATCGACGACCAGAACGACACCGTCCATCGATATGATGGCGGTTTCGAAAACGCTCCGTGGACGGGCTACCAAACAGCTGCCGCTCACGCAAACCCTCCAGTTGCCTATAGTTTTACCGAGGGAAATGTGCATCGCACATACGACATCGTCCACGTGGTGCGCGAAGGTGCCTACGGCGACAGCCGCCAGCAGAACGACACAATCCGTTTCCGCCAGGTGTTCGCCGACTATTATGCTTACGACGACGGCTCCCCTGAAAACGGATACGGACTTACTTCCACAGCCTCGCGGGTGTATCTCGCTTATAGGTTCGATCTTGGTCAAGAAGACACTTTGAGTGCTGTCGATATGTATTTCAATCGTACATTGGGCGGTGAGAACGAGAACATAATGTTTTACCTTACCGTATGGCAGGCCGACGAAAACGGGCAACCAGGCACGGTTCTCTACCGCGACACCGAACGCCGCCGGCCCCGGTTTGGCGGCATGAACCGCTATGAACGCTATGCGCTAGAGCAACCGACAGTTGTCAGAGGAAGTGTATTCGTGGGATTCGAGCAGGTAGGAAACGATTTTATAAACATCGGATTCGACCGTGGGCACCAGAGCGCCGACCGTATATGGTATCTCACATCTACGGAATGGCAACAGAGCATCCTGCGTGGGTCGCTGATGATACGGCCTTGCTTCGGTGTCAATGCAGTAAATGGGATTGCAGAAGTTGGCCCAACATCCAAAAACATCAGATTATTCCCAAATCCTGCCGACAATCATTTCGATATCCCAATTGACGGTTGTATTGTTGCAATCTACAATATGATCGGCCATCAGTTTGTCACTTCGCGAGGCAATCGGGTTGACACTCATAACATTCCCGATGGTTTCTATATTGTAAGCATAACAGATTCCGACGGCAGCACATATGTAAGCAAACTGATAATCAAACATTGACAATGGCAGACGAAGAACTCGACGAACTGGAACAGGGGCAAGAACTCTACGAACACCATCGGATAACGGTGGACAGAGGTCAGGAAATGCTTCGTATTGACAAGTATCTCCAAGGACATCTGTCAAATGTGTCGCGTACCAAGATACAAGCTGCCGTAAAGGCCGACTGCATTACTGTGAATGGGAAAGCAGTCAAAGCAAACTATCGGGTTAAGCCGCTTGACGTAATAAGCGTGCTTCTACCCGAACCGCCACACGAATTCGAGCTTATTCCCGAAGACATTGACTTCCCAATAGTATACGAAGATAACGATGTATTGGTCATAGATAAACCTGCCGGATTAGTGGTTCACCCTGGTGTCGGCAACTGGACGGGCACATTGGTCAACGGATTGTTGTACCGCGGATTGCCTCCATTATTGGTTCATCGTATCGACAAAGACACATCAGGGTTGCTTGTAGTGGCCAAAACAGAAGATGCCCAGGCGGTGCTTGCACGGCAATTCTTCCTCCATACAATCGAGCGACGCTATTTGGCCCTGGTTTGGGGCGATTTCGATGAGGACAGTGGCACTATTGTAGGCAACCTTGCCCGCTCGCCGAAAGACCGTCGGATTATGGCCGTATGCGACGACGAACACGGTAAAAACGCAATCACCCATTGGCGTGTTGTGGAACGCTTCGGATATGTAACGTTGGTGGAATGTCAGCTCGAGACCGGTCGTACTCATCAGATTCGTGCACACATGCGTCATATTGGGCATCCCTTGTTCAGCGATGCATCCTATGGTGGCGATGCTATTCTAAAGGGTACTACTTTCTCCCGATACCGCCAATTTGTGGAAAATTGCTTCGAAGTTCTTCCCAGGCAAGCATTACATGCAAAGATACTTGGCTTTGAACATCCGACAACCGGGAAACATCTACACTTCGAGAGCCCAATACCACCCGACTTCGAAGCTTGCCTAGACCGCTGGCGTCGCTACACTACCACATATTGATTTTCAATCCTCGAAAGCGATACGGAGCACATTCTTGGTTGTGTCCGTGATACGATAACGGTTGTCGATCCTAAGACCTATAACCCATAAGGGGTTGTCGACAGCATCAACAAGGATATGAGTCTGACGGCGCTCTATCAAAGAGAGGCCGCAATCCTTCAGGAAGTCACTCACAAGACGGGTTCCTGCCATTCCTAGCGGACAGAAATGGTCTCCATTGTTCCACGGGCGTACAGATATAGGCATACAAACCTTATCGGCATCTATGAATTCCACCATCCCCTTGTGCTTTTCTTCAACCAACGGCAAACGGCATCCCGACTCTCTTTCAACCAACGAAGATTCAATTTTCGGAGCCACTCGATCGATTTTGGGGGCTATCAGAAGTTGATTGCGATGCAGTTCCGCAACGTAGTCAGAAGAAAAGAACTGGCGACCCGTATGTCCGGAAGATATGGATTGGAGGATATCATCAACCGTGGACGAATTAAAACCGTACGGCTTAAGAAGTTCGAAAAGCAATGTTCGCTGTGGATTAAGTGCCTCTATCGTTGCCACATCGACGGCGTGAATATCGAACGGAAGGTTTTTTAACCGTTTCTCATAATTACCAACCATCTGAAGGCGTAGTTTCGAAACATAATCATTCACCACCAGCCCTGCCTCATGCAGGCGCTCAATATCCGCTTGTATGGTGTCATCGACTGATGGATAAAGATTGCGCAACAGTGGCATCAGCTGTAGCCGAATGCGGTTGCGCCTTGCATCCAGCAGGTCATTTGTGTAATCATCTACATACTCCAAGCCTCGCGCGGTGATGTACTCATCTATTTCAGCCCGTGAGAAGCAAAGCAACGGGCGCACAACACGCATAGAGAAACCATTGTATGCGATTGTCGTTTCAGGGCGGATACCGTGCAACCCATTTATGCCGGTACCCCGGAAAAGATTCAGGAAAAAGGTTTCTACGGAGTCATCCCGGTGATGGGCCGTAGTCAGACAACCAAAATGATACTCTCTACACAGTTCCGCAAACCAATTATAGCGTAGCACACGTGCTGCCTCCTCAACAGAAAGGGTGTTCTGTTCGGCATATCTTTTGGTATCAAAATCCGAGGAAAAGAATTCAACACCCATACGTTGGGCAAGTTCCTGCACGAAATGTTGGTCACGATCACAATCTCCAGGACGAAGGTGGAAGTTACAGTGGGCAATGGAGAAGTGGATACCGCAACGATGCATAAGATCTGCGAGCGTCACCGAATCGCGCCCACCGCTGACAGCGAGCAGCACCTCTTCCCTATCAGAGAAGAGGTGCTGCCTTTCTATATGTTGCCTGAATCGCTCAAGCATACGATTAGCGGACAATCATCTTGCGCATTTGACGGACACCGTCGACCTCGATACCATAGTAATACACACCTGTGGTATATTGATCCATATCAAGTGTGATACTGTTATTGCCGGCAGCGAAATAGCCGTGCTCGGTGAATACAATATGTCCTAGGGCATCCATCACAAAGAATGTTACATCCGAGGCGTTGGGCAACGTGAAGGGTATCGTGGTGCGTCCAGTGAACGGGTTGGGGAAGTTCTGGTCGAGAACCAGAGAACCCGCACCGACCTCGGGCACATTCTCGATGTAGTTCACGACACGGACAACCGAAGTTTGGTTGTTGGAAGTATCGGCATCCGAACCGTATGTAAGCTGTCCACTACCATAGTAATGGCGCTGCGGATCCTTCGGTATCGTGCGAGTAAACTCAATCAGAGCCGTCCGCATAGGTTCAATACGCTGCGAAATGTTGCGTGTCAGTTCATTCCCATTAATTGTACCCTTGAGACGTACTGTACGGTCGAAGGCTATATTGCCAAGATTTCGTATGCGTAAGAATGCACGACAGTCGGGGCCTGCATTTTCCTCCACAACCAATTCTACCGCTTCTAGGTCGACATATTTAGACACCAGGAGGCTTGTCGTATCATTTGTCCGGTCATTATCATCTTCCACATGGACATAGGCCGACACGTGGTCGTAAGGAGCAGAACGACCGGACAATGTCGAGTCGAACAGGAAGTAACCGGTAGTAAGTGCCGGTATTGGCAATTCGGAGCTATATACCGAACGGTACATAGTGTTGGTATCGTTATCAATCCAGAATCCAACCTCGAATCCATTGGCTCCCCTAGCACCTCGGTTGTCGATAATCAGAGCTACTTTGATGGTTGTACGCTGGTCGGAGTCGACAATAATCGAATTGGCAGCCAAGTCGGTTATCGACGAAATTCCGTTGAAGCGTTTGTTGATAGTATCATTATAGATGTATTCATTATTTTCGCACTTGACGATACCAACCAATCTCATCATACCCATAGAGGCTAGGAAATGCTCCCTGAAGGTATAATTGAAGAACTCGGTTGACTGCAATGGGCGTCCCAACACCTGGTTAAAATCGACACTTTCCGTCACTCTGAAGTCGTCGTTCACAATGTATGTGAGCGTTGCACTATCTATGGGATTCATACCAAAGTTCTGTATACGCATCGTTACACTACAAGTCGAGTCACCTGCAATCACACGGTCGAGCGGTGCCAGAAATTCCTCTGCACTGATATCATCATCAAGCGGCGAAAGGTGGAACATCTGAGTGGCTGTGTCATTGTCGTTGTAAAGGTCTGCATTCCATATAGTGAATGCATTGATATAGAATGTGTCGGGGAAGTCGCTTGTGATAACAAACGGCGAAGTGAAGAGGAACGTATCGGTTTCTCCTGGAGGTATGATATGATCATAAGAGGATATCACGGCGAGTGTTGTACCATAATAGGTATAACCCAACTGCTGTCTGGTACAGGTATCATATCCGAAGTTCTTTACCACCACCTCAGGATAAACTGTTTGACCATACTTGGGCATTGTCGGTTTTGTGACAGCTACAACACCGATATCTGCTGCACGCTGAGCGCGACCGATACGGAAGTCGTCGATAGCACAACCCTCGCCGAACTGGGTACTGGCGTTGGTACCTATCGGCGTTGTGTAGACGAACCGGAACTGGAGCTTCTCGTTGAAGTTACCTCCTATACTGCCAAAGTAACCGCTTGTACGGGCCCAGTAGCGATTGTATGCATTACCCGTTGATCCCTCGTTGAAGCACATATTATCCGCATCATTGTACCACGAATTATCAGCCATCATGGTATCATCGACAAGGTTCGTCCAGTTATTCTCATAATCGTAGTACTCCAAGCGCAAACTGCTCGATGTGGAGAGTCCTGCTGGCTTAAGAAGGTCTTTCAACAGGCGGAACGAGATTGTATCGGAACGAATCTGCGAGATATCAATAATCGGGCTGTACAAGTAACTGACATTACCGTGCGTACCTGACATAATGATATTGGCCGTATCGGTAACCCATGCTTTAGGCTCGGAGAAAGCGGCGGAAATAATATTCTTGTGAGGAGTACCCCACTGCCAATAGTTACGGCTGTAGTTATTGTATCCCACAGGTGCATACCAGTAGTTGAGAGAGTCGAAGTTATCGTTCACTCGTATGTATACCGTATGGAACCGGTGGTACTCGTAGGAGAGAATATTGTTTGTCGTGATAGTGTCGCCGGGAAGATCGTGCCACACTGTGAGACGAGTTGTACCAGT
>ONYC01000127.1 GCA_900321975.1 uncultured Bacteroidales bacterium | reverse complement strand
TTCTCCTCGCCCAGCAACCCCACCGGCATGCTCTACACCAAGGAAGAACTGAAAGGCATCGCCGACGTGGTGGCCAAGCACGAGAACCTCTTCGTCATGGCCGACGAAATCTACGAGCACATCAACTTCGTGGGCAAGCACGAGAGCATCGCCCAGTTCCCCGAGGTGAAGGACCGCGTCATCACCGTCAACGGTGTTGCCAAGGGTTTCGCCATGACCGGCTGGCGTATCGGCTTCATCGCCGCCCCCACCGTCATCGCCAAGGCCGCCAACAAGCTGCAGGGCCAGGTGACCAGTGCCACCTGCTCCATCGCCCAGAAGGCCACCGTCTGCGCCATGCTCATGGATCCCAAGACCTCGAAGGATATCATCGACATGCGCAACATCTTCCAGCAGCGCCGCGACATGGTCTACAAGCTCCTCTGCGAGATTCCCGGCCTCAAGGTGCGTCTGCCCCAGGGTGCTTTCTACTTCTTCCCCGACTGCAGCTCCTACTATGGCAAAAGCTACAACGGTACCAAGATCGAGAACTCGACCGATATGGCTTTCTATCTGCTCAACGAGGCCGGTGTGGCCACTGTGATGGGCAGCGCCTTCGGCGACGACAGCTGCATCCGCCTCTCCTACGCCACCAGCGAGGATCTTCTCCGCGAGGCTCTCCGCCGCATCAAGGAGGCCCTTGCCAAGCTGCAATAGCAGAATTAATCATAGCAATAACGAGCCGGTCGCCCCGCATCCGCGGGGCGACCGGCATTTTTTATGGCCTGTTGGGCCTTCAGCGGTTGAGCTTCAGGAAGGTGTCGCGGACCTCGTGGTCGCTCACCGTCACGTCGATTGCCGGGGCGCCGGGCTCCTGCAGCAGTACGCAGCTGATGCCGTCGCCGGCGTTCTTCTTGTCGTTGTGCATCAGGGGGAGCATTGCCTCGATATCGCGGAGGCTGTAGGCGGGGACCTCCACACGGCCGGCGAGCCACGCGCTATATTCATTATATATGGCTTCCGCCAGGTTCATTTTCTTCACCGAGAGGTACATGGCAGCCTTCATGCCGATGCCCACGGCCACGCCGTGCGGCAGTCGGGAGTGGACCTCGATGGCATGGCCGAAGGTGTGTCCGAAATTCAGTATATGGCGGATGCTGCGGTCCAGCGGGTCGGCCTTCACCACCCGCGCCTTGATCCGGGCCACCTCCTTCACCGCCCGGGCCGGCAGGTGGTCGGTGGATATCAATCCCTTATAGAGCACGGGGTCGGTAACGGCTGCGGTCTTCACCATCTCGAAGGCGCCGTTCAGTATCTCGGCCTCGGGCAGGGTGGCGAGGAACGCGGTGTCGATGGCCACGAGTGCCGGCTGGTAGAAGTGGCCGAGGCTGTTCTTCACCCCGCCGAAGTCGATGGCTGTCTTGCCGCCGATGGCGGCGTCGGCCATGGCCAGCAGCGAGGTGGGGACATTGATATGGCGCAGACCCCGTTTGTAGCCTGCCGCCAGGAATCCGCCCAGGTCGCTGACGCACCCGCCGCCCAGGTTCACGAGCACCATGCTGCGGTCGGCATCCTCCTCCAGAAGGGTCTGCCACACCTGGGCCGCCACCTCGAGGCTTTTGGCCTCCTCGCCCACGGGCACCTCGATGAATTCGGCCTCCTGCAGGGGCTCCACCTTGCTTATCAGCAGGGGGAGGCAGTGCTGGAAAGTGTTCTCGTCGAGCAGGATGACATATTTGGCACCTTCCCACCGGCCGGTGGCCAGTTCGCGACCGAGGGCCGCAAGGCCGCCATAGAGTATTTTGCTGTCGTTCATCGTTTTTCAATAATGCTTTCGGGCACCACCAGTTGCTCGGTCAGGCGGCTGCGCTGTTCGAGCAGCACCGGCCGGCCGGCCACGATGCGGTCGATCACCTGCTGGTTGTAGTAGCGTATGGTTACCAGCTGCATCCGTTCGTTGTACCTCACCCGGAACAGGCCCGACAGGCGGTCGATCAGCACACCCACGCGCTGCGGGTTGTTGTCGATGCATATCGAGAAACTCAGGGCCGAGTTCTGCATAAGGTTCACCTTGATGCCCACCTCGTTGAGGATACCGAAGATGATCTGCAGGTTGTCCTCGGCGATAAACGAGAAGTCGCGCGGCAGTATCGAAAGCAGTATCTGGTTGTTTTTGAAGATATAGAGCGGGGTCTCCGGCACTATGGTGCGGTAGTCGCCGATTGCCGACCCTTCGGCCTCGGGGGTGATGAACGAGCGGATAAAGAGCGGGATGCCCATGTTCTGGATGGGCTTCACGGTCTTGGGGTGGATCACCGAGGCGCCGTAGTAGGCCAGCTCGATGGCCTCGTTGTAGGGTATCTGGCTGATCTTGACGGTATCGCTGAAGTATTTGGGGTCGGCGTTGAGGAATCCCGGCACATCCTTCCAGATGGTGATGCTCTCGGCCTTGAGGCAGTAGGCCAGGATGGCGGCCGAATAGTCCGAGCCTTCGCGGCCGAGGGTGGTGGTCTTCATGTCGGAAGTGGCGGCGATAAAGCCTTGGGTGAGCGCTACTTGATGTCCTTTTGTCGAGTCGTTGAACAGTTTGCACTTGGCACAGGTGGCCTCCCAGTCAACACGCCCTTCGCGGTGGTGGTGGTCGGTGACGATAACCTGCCGTGCGTCGACCCATTGGGTATTGATTCCAAGGTGGTTGAGATAGTCGGCAATGATGGTGGTCGAGAGCAGTTCGCCGTGGCTGACCACCTGGTCGTAGTTGTAGTTATAGTGTTCGGCATCGGCCGGCAGCGAGGCGCAGAGGCCGTCGAGGTCGGCCAGCAGGGTGTCGATCTTGCGCTGCAGCCCGTCGTTGCCGGGCATCAGGGCGGCGGCGATATCGCGGTGGTAGGCTTCCAGCTGTTGGCGCTGCTGCCGCAGGTCGGCCTCCTGCTGGCCGGGTGCGGGCACCAGCTTCTCCAGCAGGTTGGTGGTCTTGCCCATGGCCGATACAACGACCACCAGAGGCTCGTCCCCCAGGTGGGCGGCCACGATGTTCGCCATGTTGCGGACGGCATCGGCACTGTTGACCGACGCGCCGCCAAACTTGAATACTTTCATTTGTCTCAACTACTTTGCTACAGTCTGTCTAATTGTGGAATATCATCACGCCAGCTCCCGTTCCATATCGCGGCGCGAGTCCTTGGCTTTCAGGGTTTCGCGTTTGTCGTAGTGGTGCTTGCCCCGGGCCAGCGCGATAGTCAGTTTGGCGCGTCCCTGGGGGTTCACGAAGAGCAGTTCGGGCACAATGGTGAAGCCGCGCTCCTTGATTTTGATCTGCAGTTTGCGCAGTTCGCGGCGGTTGAGCAGCAGCTTGCGGTCGCGCTTGGCCTGGTGGCCCCAGTAGGAGCCGAACTTATATTCCGATATATGCATGTCGCGGACAAACAGCTCGTTGCCGACGAACGTGCACCAGGCGTCGTTGAGGTTGGCCTTCCCTTCGCGGATGCTCTTTATCTCGCTGCCCATCAAAACGATACCTGCTGTATATTCGTCGAGCAGGTAGTATTCGAATGCTGCCCGCTTGTTCTTGATTTCTATGATGTTTTTTTCTTCCATTGCATTGTGGATAACGCGTTGAAGGCGGTTTTATTGTGTGCCCCGTGGGGGCTTCCCGAGGCTTCCCCTGGTTCTACCAGGCCGTCCCAGGTTCTTTCAGGTCCGTTATGCCGTCGAGGATCTTCTCCACGTCGGCGGCCGAGGTGGCGGCGCAGAGGGCCAGCCGGTGGGGCTTGAAGTTGGCAATCCCCTTGAAGTAGGAGCCGTAGTGCTTCCTCATCTCGAACACGGCGGTGCGTTCGCCCTTGAAATCCACCGCCATGCGAAGGTGCCGGCGGCACACCTCGACGCGTTCGGCGATGCCCACCTCACGTTCGCCGAGCCCTTCGAGGGCCCGGCGGCACTGCTCGAAAATCCACGGGTTGCCGATGGCGGCACGCCCGACGAGGATGCCGTCCACACCGTAGCGCTCTTTATATTCAACGGCCTGCGCCGCCGTGGTGATGTCGCCGTTGCCGAATATGGGGATATGGATGCGCGGGTTGGCCTTCACCCGGCCGATCATCGTCCAGTCGGCCTGGCCGCTGTACATCTGGCTTTTGGTGCGGCCGTGGATGGCGAGGGCGGCGATGCCGCAGTCTTGGAGGGCTTCGGCGAAGTCGGTCACCGGGGTGGTGTCGGCACTATAGGCCAGGCGGGTCTTCACCGTCACGGGGAGCTCCGTGTGGCGCACCAGGGCCGAGGTGATGCGCAGCATCTTGGGGATATCCTGCAGGATACCGCTTCCGGCACCCTTGCCGGCCACCTTGCGCACCGGGCAGCCCCAGTTGATGTCGATGAAATCGGGCTCGGCCTTCTCCACCACCTCGAGGCAGCGGAGCAGCTCATCCTCGTCGGCGCCGAAAATCTGTATCCCGAGGGGGCGCTGCCCGTCGGTGAAGCGCATCTTGCGCAGGCTCTTCTCCGCGTCGCGGTTCAGCGCCTCGGAGGCTATGAACTCGGTGATCAGGTAGCTGGCGCCGAACTCCTTGCAGAGCTGGCGGAAGGGCAGGTCGGTGATATCGTCCATCGGCGAGAGGCCGACGGGGAAGGGGTCGAGCGGGATGTTGAGGTCCATATAGTTGGATAACGGCGGAGCCGCCGGAATATTGTGCGGGGTAGGGTTTCGGGTTTCAAGATTCTTTCTGGTCGCTTCGCTCAAAATCTTCAAAAAATCCGATTTAAAATCATACAGAATAATTTTTTATCCGATTTTTCAATGATTTTGAGCCCGAAGAGCGACCCAAGAGAAGATTCAAGATTCAGGCTCTTGATGGTGGCGCAACCGGTTGTATTTGTGATTGTTATAGCACTTTACCTGTGATAATTCGCTGATAATCAGCATCTACAACCACTCTTCGACCACTCTTCTACCTATCAACTACCACCGTTCTTCGATCGTTCTTCGATCGTTCTTCGATCGTTCTTCGATTGTTCTTCGATTCGGATCGAAGAACAATCGAAGAACTAGCGGACATCGATCGAAAAAATGCCGTCCCAGGACGGTGGAGGGCGAGGGGCAGGGTGATTTATGGTGGCGAATACCTAAATGTGTGGTTTTCAAGGCAATCGGAACAAATTTGTGTTAAAAATGCAAAAAGTGCTTGCATTTTTCGAAATATATTCCTAAGTTTGCAGTTCGTAGCGATAAAGCCAATGTTTATGCAAAACGCTGACATTTATCGCTATAAGAAAAACGAGGAATTAAACAAAACGTCAAATAACACAATTATTAACCAAAATCACAACACTATGAAACGATTTTACAAGTTTCTGATGCCTTTGGTCGCAATAGTGGCCATGGCATTGCCCACTGTAACGTCGGCGCAGACAGCTTGTCCCATCAAGATTGTCGGCGAGGACGGCTACGGCGACGGTTGGAACGGCGGCAGCTTGGCCATCGTCCAAGGCGGCACCACGTTGGCGACATTCGACGCCGCCGGTGCCAACGACGGAGGACTGGAGGTCGGCGCTTACGACTCAATCTCGGTCGTGGTCAGCGACGACAGCCCCGTCACCTTTGTGTGGACAATGGGCAACTACGACGAAGAGGTCACCATCTGGATTTACAGAGGTGACGGCACGTTGGCATTCACCGTCAACGAGCCTATGTCGGGCACCATCTACACGATGGACACTGTCAGCTGTCCCGCATGCGGTGCCCCCACCGGCCTGGCCGCCACGGTCACCGGTTCGGATGTGGACCTCACATGGACTGACGCCAACAACTCGTCCTGGGAGATAGTCTGGGGCGTCGGCAGCTTCAACCCTGACACGGTGTCTGTCAACATCGACTATGCCAGCACCACCTCCTACTCATGGACCGGCCTTGACGACGGCATGTACACCGCTTATGTGCGCGCCGATTGCGGCACCGACGGCTACAGCAGCTGGGTGCCGGTCAATTTCAATATCGGTGTCGTTATCATGAATATGGCCGCCAGCGGCACTGATACCCTCAGCACCTGCAACGCCATCATCTACGACAACGGCGGCCCCACCGGCTCGTACAGCGCGAGCTGCCAGTCCACCCTTGTCATCACCCCCAACGACCCCACCAAGTGGGTGTCCGTGAGCGGTAGCTCCTATACCGAGTCTACCTATGACTACCTGCGTATCTACGACGGCGTAGGCACTTCGGGAGAAGAACTTTGGACCGACTACGGCGTCAGCACACTGCAAAACTTCGGCCCCTTCCAGTCCAGCGCCATCACCGTGGTATTCCATTCCGATGGCTCTGTTCAGTACGACGGCTTCCAGATCAACGTCTCTTGTATTGATGCTCCCGCCTGCCTGCGTCCTGCCGGCCTGACGGCTACCAACATTACCCCCGACAGCATCTATCTTTCTATTTCC
The DNA here is from genome assembly GCA_900321975.1 of uncultured Bacteroidales bacterium. GTDB lineage: Bacteria > Bacteroidota > Bacteroidia > Bacteroidales > P3 > Colimorpha. The sequence continues at coordinate 2,261 of ONYC01000127.1, read as the reverse complement.
GACGACATCAACAGCGAGTGGGTGCTTGTCTACGGCATCTCCGGCTTCAACCCCGACACTGCCGTTGATAACGTCATGAATATTACGGACACTGTAGCAAGTATCGGCGAATTGCTCGCCAATACCTCCTACGACATCTATTTAATGGCAATCTGCTCCGGCGGCGACACTTCACTCAGCCGAATGATCACTGTCCGCACAGCCTGTTCCTACATCACCTCCAGCTCGCTTCCCTTCACCGAGGACTTCGAGAGCTATGGCACCGGTACCACCGCCTTCCCCACTTGCTGGTACAAGCTGGGCAGCACGGCCGACCGCCCCTACGTCTTTGCCACCACTTCCTACGGTCATAACAACAGCCACGGCCTCTACTTCTATGCCTCCAATTCGGGCGGCTACTGCTATGCCATCATGCCTCCCGTCGCCCCCGATTTGGATGTCAACACCTTGCAGGTCAACTTCTGGGCACGTCAGTACAGCACCGGTTACAACTGCGACTTCGAGGTGGGTGTGATGACCAATCCGGCCGACCTCACCACCTTTACGGCCGTAAGCCGCGTACACCCTACCGGCACCACATATGAGGAGTTCGAGGTTCCCCTGTCGACCTACACCGACTCCGGCTCCTATGTGGCCTTCCGTGCCGTGCAGCATCCCGGCAACACGGCATACATCTATTTGATGCTCGACGATGTCTCCCTCGGACCTCTGCCCCCGTGTGTAAGTCCTAGTATTTCGGTATACAATGTCGGTGTCCACGAGGCAACCGTCAGATGGGACGCCAACAGCGACTATAACGAGATGAGCGTGTTCTGGGGCACCGGCAACGATTTCGCCACTGCCACCGACAGCGCCGTCAGCAGCGACAACAGCTACATCATCACCGGCCTTGCCGCCAACACCAACTATCACGTCTGGATCAGGGCCACATGCGACGATGGCTACTCGCGCGTTATGGATGCAACATTCACCACGCTGCTCAGCTGCTATCCCGTCACCGGCCTGAACATCACCCCCGGTCCCGTCAGCGCCATGGCTACATGGACACAGAGCACCAGCGACTGGACCGACCTCACCGTGGAATACAAGGAAGCCAGCGACACCGCCTGGACCAGCGCCACCACCACCAACAACTTCTTCCCCATGACGGGTCTCACCCCCGCCACCGAGTATAACTTCCGCATCATTGCCACCTGCGTCGAAGGCACCAGCGTGGCTGCCACGGCCAACTTCCGTACCACCAACTTCGGCTGCCTCGTGGCCGACAGCACCAGTCTTGTCAACGACACCATCGGCACCGGCACCTCGACCAGCAGCTACTTCCCCACCTATTCGTTATACAACTACACCCTGACGCAGCAGATCTACCTCGCCAGCGACTTCAGCGGGGTATCGGGTGGCCAGATTGAAGAAATCGGCATCCAGATGAGCGCCGTCCCCGTGGCCCGCAACATCGAGATCTACATGACCAACACATCGGCCACCAACGTCTCGTCGGCCTTCATACCCATCGCGGCCAGCGACCTGGTGTGGAGCGGCAGCACCACCGGCAACATTGCCGCCGGATGGAACAACATCACGCTCACCACGCCGTTCAACTACTCGGGCGGCAACATTCTTGTCACCTTCCGCGACGTTACCGGCAGCTGGAGCAGCGGCAACGCTGGTATGGTCACCAGCGGCACCAGCGGCATCTCGCGCTATATCTATGAAGATGGAGGCGCCTACAGCGTCACCAATCCTCCTAGCGGCGGCACCGCCTCCAGCGATAGGCTGAACATGTACTTCAAGGGCGGCACCTGCCTCACCCCGAGCACCTGCGCGGCTCCTATCGTGGTGGCCAACGCTGCTGGCACGGATGCCATCGAACTCAACTGGGCTCCCGGCGCTTCGGAGACCTCGTGGATGGTCTACCAGCGTCAGGTTGGCGACTCCGCCTACACCCTGCTGAGCACTGTCAGCACCACCAATTACACCGCCACCGGCCTGAATCCCGGTATTGACTACGAATTCCAGGTGGTCGCCGTCTGCGGCAACAACGACATGGCTGGCTACGCCACCGCCTCCACCGAGTGCGCACCCGTCGCAGTACCTTATACTGAGGACTTCGAGCGTGACTATGGCGAGTACAGCCGCAACTGCTGGACCATTGGCTCCACCAACCTCGGCACCAACTACCCGATACCCTACGTCATCAGCCTCACCGGCGATCCCAACAAGCTCTGCCTCATCTACAACGGCGGCTACATGATTATGCCCGA
>ONYC01000060.1 GCA_900321975.1 uncultured Bacteroidales bacterium | reverse complement strand
GAGAGATGGCAGAGCGGTCGATTGCGGCGGTCTTGAAAACCGTTGACCTGCGAGGGTCCGGGGGTTCGAATCCCTCTCTCTCCGCAAAACAAACAACCTCGGGAAGGAGAAAGCTTACTTTCGGATTCCCGAGGTCATTTGTTTTTGCAAGGGCCTTCCTGGCGAAGGACCAGGGATGGACGCAGTCGATCCTTCTCTCTCCGCTTTTTTTATTCCCTTTTCCATCATTCACCCCCACCTCCGAGCCGCCCGAAGAGACTCAACACCATCCTTTTTCATAATTTTCACTCTAAAGACCTCATTCTCAAGGCATTCTACAATATTTACCATAACATCCTATAACACAGTGTCTTACCCCCACCCTCTACCTATCTTCTACCTATCAACTACCACCGTTCTTCGATTGTTCTTCGATCGTTCTTCGATTCGGATCGAAGAACAATCGAAGAACGATCGAAGAACAATCGAAGAACGGGCATAAAAAAGGCGGCCCAGTTGCGTGGGCCGCCGGTGTTACCTACCTGTTGGTCAGGTTATCTTCTCTTTTTCATCTTGGGAGCAAGTTTGATGGTGTTGTCGCTGATGCCGAGCTTGGCCTTGATATGGGCGGGGATGGCATCTTTGTGGACCACGATGTTCATCGTTTTATAGCGGACGAAAGCCTTGCTGCAGAAGAAGTTGCCGCCGAACTCGCCGTTGTAGAGGCCCCAGCTGTTCTTCACCATGTAGTATTCGTTGCCCATCTGGTCTTTGGCCTTGCCGAAGATCAGCATACCGTGATCGTCGGTAGTCTCCCAGTTGTCGTAGGCCTGCTGACGCTCCTCCTGGCTGACCCAGCGCTGGGGAGTAGGGTGCTTGGCGGCCTCGTCGGCGATCTCGCCGGCCTTCATGCCAGTCCAGTGTGCCTGGTCGCTGCCGACGCCGGTTTTCGGTGCCTCGGTGGCGGGAAGCACGGCGAAGCCTTTGCGGCTATAGCGGAAGCCCGGCTCGCTGACGTCGCTGCCCCAGGCGATGGTGTAGCCGTTGTCGATGGCATAGTCGAACACCTCCATCATCTCGTCGATGGGCAGGTTGTAGCTCAGACCCCAGCGCCAGTTGTCCTGGATTTCGATGACGAACTGCTCGTAGAAGGGGTGATGGGTGAAGCTGGTGATGCTCACATAGTCGTCGGGATTGAGGCCCAGGCTCTTGCCGAAGCTCTCTGGGGTGTATTCGACTCCCTTGTAGTTGAATTTCTCGGGAATCTCGCCGAGGTAGGTGGCGTGGACGGCGGCGATGGCTTTCTGCCACAGGGGCTGGCCGTCGGGGCTGCTCTGGAGTTTCTTCAGCTTGCCTTTGGCAATGGCCTCGACCATCACGTCGGTCAGGGCGCTGAGCTCGGTGTGGTTCGAGAGGGTGTCGCCATACATCTTGCCGGCGGGCATCACCTCGTCGGGCACCATGCCGTAGTTCTTCAGGCAGTAGATCACGTCGTTGAAGGCGCCGCCCTGCGAGAAGCTCACGTCGCCGTGGGTGCGCACCGCTGCGTAGGCGCGGTCGTTGTAGGTCTTCTCAACCACATACATCTCGCTCAGGTCGTACTCGCCCTTGCCCATGCGGAGCAACTCTGCCTCGAGGAAGGCGATACCGCTATAGCTCCAGCAGGTGCCGGCGTTGTTCTGGTTCTTGACGGAGGTTACGGGAATCACCTTCAAGGTGTCGAATTTGTAGCCCTCGTCCTCTTTCTGTTGTTCCTGTGCGAAAGCACTGGTGGCGCAAATGGCTATGGCGCCGAGGATTAAGAATATTTTCTTCATTTGTTTTATTAATTATTGATTGTTTTTTCAGACTGCAAAGATACACATTTTTTGCGAATTAGCGAAAATATTTTTCGTCCCCTGCCCTGCCGGTGTTCAACTGCGGTAGCTCGAGGGGGTTCCCTTGCCTTGCGATTTGAATGCTTTCGCCATCGATGCCTGCGACGAGAAGCCGCTCTGATCCGAGATATCGGCCAGCAGCCGGTCGGGATATTGGTGGATAAGGCTGATGGCGTAGCGCACGCGGTGCTGCGAGATCATGTCGTAGAACGAGGCATAGCCACAACGGCGTATAGCCTCGGCAAGGTATTTGCTGTTGGCCCCCAGCCGCGCTGTGAGCACGTCGCTGGTGATATGCCGCTCGGTGAAGATATGCTCGTCGGTCAGCAGTCCCTCGAGCCGGACGGCCAACTCGTCGAAGCGGACCTTTTTGTCTGTCGGTTCCCTAGGTTCTTCCGGTTCGGGATGCGGCACTTTACGCCATGGGTTGAGCGTGATTATGCAGAACCATATTTTTTTCGGATTTATTATTCGGATTTACTCTTCGTTTTTCCCATGCGTGTTATACGGCCAGTAGGTCTCGTCGGGATTCCGGCGGCGGTATCGCCAGGCCTTTACGATCTGCCATACGAGGATTCCGAGGGCCGCTGCACCGAGTGCCAGGAGGATGATTATTTTTGCCTTCATAGTGCATTTGTTTTTGCAGTGCAAAATTAGCAAATAGTTGTAAAACAGACTTTCCTTTGGCGGAAAAATCCACTAGAGGAAAAAGAAATTCCATCAGAAACAAAACAGAAAACGCCGGCCATCCTATGCATGACACTGTATCAACTCCGTACCAACACAATAGAACGTCCCCTCATAATCGCCGACCGTCCACCCTGCCCGCCACATATACACTTCAGCTGCCCTTCACGACCGGACATAAAAAAGGAAATGGTCTCCTCTTCGCCCCCCGAAGATGCTTTGAGAGTCTAGATTCCTTCCTCCCTCGACAACGTCTCCCCTGGGGCTCACTCCCCATGGTCAACAACATCCGCACGCAAACGGGCTTGCTCGGGCTAGCTTTTTCTAAGTGCAAAGCATCCACTTGAAACTTGAATCTTGAATCTTGAAACTTGAAACTTGAATCTTGATACCACATAATTTGGGTCGCCCTGCTGGCTCAAAATCAATAATAATTATTCTAAGATTTTAATTTGAGCGCAGCTACCAGCATCGGTTCAAAGATGCCATCTCATGGAGCATAGCCCTTCTCCAATACATCTTTTCCGACACATAGAAGCATATGTTCACCATGGCTTCTCCATATCCCAAGCACATCCCTAACATATAGAATGGCTACAGAAAGGATATAGAAAGGTTATACAAAG
>ONYC01000037.1 GCA_900321975.1 uncultured Bacteroidales bacterium | reverse complement strand
GAGCCCATCGTGAGCATCGACATCATCGACAACACCCACAGCAGCATCTTCGACTCCCTCCTCACCCAGGTGATGGACGGCAACTTTGTGAAAATCGTCAGCTGGTACGACAACAAGAAGGGCTACAGCACCCGCGTCGGCGACCTCGCAGCCAAGCTCGCCAAGCTGCTCTAAAATCTTAAGTAGTTAAGAAGTCAGTAGTTAAGTAGTTGAGACAATAGTACTTGTAGCTGCACCAGCCACGACAAGCGCTATCGTCTTGACTACTTAACTTCTTAACTGCTTTACCACTAAAACACTACAAATGATACTCGAGAACAAGACCGCCATCATCACCGGCGCCACCCGCGGCATCGGCCGCGCCATCGCCTTGAGGTTCGCCAAAGAAGGCTGCAACGTGGCTTTCTGCGGACGCACACGCAACGACAATATGATCGCCGTCGAAGACGAGCTGAACGCCCTGGGCGTGAAAGCCAAAGGCTACGCCTGCGATGTGGCCGACTACCGGCAGGCACAGGACTTTGTGTCGGCCGTGCTGGCCGACTTCGGCAAGGTGGACATCCTCGTCAACAACGCCGGCATCACCGACGATGCGGCCGTCAAACGCATGACCGAGGAGCAGTTCGACCGCGTTATGCATACCAACCTCGGCAGCGTCTTCTGCATGACCAAGGCCGTCCAGCCCTCGATGTGGCGCCAGGGGCACGGCTCGATAGTGAACATCGGCTCGGTGGTCGGCATCGCCGGCAACTACAACCAGGCCAACTACGCCGCCTCGAAAGCCGCCATCATCGGCTTCAGCAAAAGCTGCGCCAAAGAATTCGCCGCCCGCAACATACGCGTCAACGTGGTATGCCCCGGATTCATCGAGACCGAGATGACCGCCGAGGTCCCCAAGGAACTGATGGACACATGGTGCAGCCGCATCCCCATGAAACGCCCCGGCAAAGCCGACGAGATCGCCCAGGCCTGCGTTTTCCTGGCCTCCGACATGTGCCCCTACATCACCAGCCACGTGATGCCCATCTGCGGCGGCATGGAGGACGCCTAAGGAACCGCCGGCTGTGAGTTTCAACCTTCACATTATGAGAAATAAAATCATAGCATTACTGCTAGGCGCCGCAATTCTGGTGGCCGCCTGCGGCAATCGACACGAACAGGCCGCCGCAACCGACACCGTCACCGACGACTACGGCCGCACCGTCGTCGTACCGGCACATCCCAGCCGGGTGGTGAGTCTCTCCCCTGCCGTGACGGAAATAATTTTCGCCCTCGGCGCCGGCGACCTCCTGGTAGGCCGCACCGACTTCTGTGTCTATCCCCCCGAAGCCGAAGCCATACCCAGCATCGGCGGCATCAGCAACCTCAACATCGAAAAGATACTCTCGCTCAACCCCGACCTCGTCGTCAGCGGCTCGATGGTGGGCAAGAAAGTGACCGAACAGATGGACCGGATGGGAACCCCGATGGTCTGCGTGATAGAAAAGCCCAGGTTCGACGCCCTCTACGACAACATCGCCGCCATCGGCCGTTTGGTGGGCCGCGAGCACGAGGCCGACTCGCTGAATGCGTTAATGCACGAACGTGTCAATGCGTTAGTGGCCGACACACCAAACACTGACGCAACAACGCAATCAAACAATAACGCAATCACACCGAAGGTGTACTACGTTGTCGGATTCGGCCCCGCCGGCAACTTCACCGCCGGAGGCAACACCTTCATCAACGACATCATCCGCATGGCCGGCGGCCGCAACATCGCCGAAGGCGTCGAAGGGTGGAGCTACAGCCTCGAAGCCCTCGTCGAGGCCGACCCCGACTACATCATCGTACGTCGCGAGGACTCGGCCGCCTTCTGCTCCATGAAACCCTACAACACCCTTTCGGCCGTCAGGAGCGGCCGCGTGATAGGCATCGAAAGCGGCACCTTCGACCTTCAGGTGCCCCGCAACATCGACGCCATCCTCCACCTCCGCCAACGAATGGCCCAATAAACCACAAAAATACACCAATACACCAAATGGACAAACTCAGCTATGCACTTGGCCACAACATCGGCCACCAACTGATAGGAATGGGCTTGAAAGACAGCCTGAACGTTGAAGACTTTGCCGCCGCCATCGCCGACGTGCTGCTGGGCCGCCAGCCGAAGATGAGCCACGAAGAGGTTCATCAGGTACTGGAACACTACTTCGCCGAACTCGAAGAGCGCCAGCAGGCCGAAGCCGCCGAGCGTGGAAAAGCCGCCCGCAGCGAAGGCGAGGCCTTCCTCAACAGAAACAAGCTGCGCCCCGAAGTGACCACTACCCCCAGCGGACTGCAGTACGAAGTGGTCAAGCAAGGTACCGGCCGTCAGCCCAAAGCCAGCGACACCGTCCGCTGCCACTACGAAGGCACGCTGATCGACGGCACCGTCTTCGACTCGAGCTTCCGCCGCGGCGTCCCTGCCGAATTCGGCCTTCGTCAGGTCATCGCCGGCTGGACCGAAGGAGTCCAGCTTATGAAGGAAGGCTCCGTCTTCAAGTTCTACATCCCCTGGAACCTCGCCTACGGCGAACACGGCGCCGGCGCCGACATTCCGCCCTACGCCGCCCTCATCTTCACCGTCGAGCTGATAAAAGTATTGTAAGTTCGCGGTGGCTGACGTACCACTAGAAACGGAAACCATCGGGGGGCGGCAGTGCTACCTCTATATCGCCGACGGGACGACAACGCTCCTCATCCAGCCGGTCGACAGCCACGACCGTAGTCGGCTAGATACCGAAGTGGCTGCCCTTCGCGGTCTCACAACCACGCCCTTCAGCCTCGTCGCCATCGGGATCGACCGTTGGCGCGACGAGCTCACCCCCTGGTCGGCACCGTCGATATTCAAAGAGAAACCCTTCGGCGACGGCGCCCGTGCCACACTCGACTATATCACCGACACCCTCCTGCCCTGCTGCAATGAGCGTTGGGGCAAGAAAAAGACCATACTTGGCGGCTACTCGCTAGCCGGCCTTTTCGCCCTCTGGGCGGGATACAACACCGATTGCTTCGACGCCATCGCCGCCGCTTCGCCGTCGGTATGGTATCCCGGCTGGATGGAATACGCCGATACTGCCGCAATGCTCTGCCCGGCGGTATACCTCAGCCAGGGCTACAAAGAATCACACACAAAAAACAAGTCGATAGCCGGCGTAGCCAACGCCATCCGGCACCAGCATCAGCTTCTTGGAACACAAGGCATAGAGACCCTGCTGGAATGGAACCCCGGCAACCACTTCGCCGAGCCCGACCACCGCACTGCCCGGGCCTTCGCCTGGTGCATCGGCCGGATCCTCTCCTAAACCTCAAACCTTAAGTTGTCCAGCGTAGCCTTAATATCGCGCATCGCCCCGGGGCGGATCATGCGCAGCAGCCAGTAGTGGAGACTGCCCGCAGTGCGGCGGAGGAATGTGAAGGCCGGACCAGAGACGATGGCTCCGATATGCGCCACCACCACTGCCACCAAGCCCCACCAGGCTCCGATATCGGCCACTTCCGACATCCACCCACCGCCGGTGCAGGCCATCACGATGGCGACCACGATGGTATAGGCTATCGAAAAGAAAAACCTAACTCCCCAGTTGACCGAACTCCGGAACTGCGGGTCCTTTATCTTCCTTTTTATTATAAGATGGGTGGGAATCAGCATTATTGGATAGCAAAGCAGACAGAAAAGCAGCACCAGCCTCACCACCGGGAATATCACGGCGACCGCGATCGGCAGGATAGCGGTCAACAGGGCCAGCAAAGTACCGACAAGGCTCCAATGTTCGGCCACTGTTTTCTCGCCTATCCTCAGGTGGCGGCATTTGTCGGCGAAACGGGCGGCATCGGCGGCAAGGCGTTCCGCCTCGGGGGCGCCGGCTGCAATCAGGGCATCCATCCGCTGCGAAATCTTCTGCCTCACAAGAAAGCGGTTCCAAGCAGTGTTCCGCAATCCTTCGCGGTTGCGCATACTGCGGTTTAGGACATTGCAGAGGGTCATCACCTCGTCGTAGTGCTCGTCAGTGCGGATGTCGTGCATCAAAGGCTTCAAAGCTTCGGCAAGGGCGTCGCGCATCTGGTTGAGAGCCAGAGGTTCGTTGGTGCGGTAGGTTTCGGCGAAGAGATGCACCGCGATGGGACGGCCGATATTGACCACCAGGTTGCTGTAGGGTTGCTCATATTCGTCGAAGTCGATACCTGTGGGGACGATATATAGCGGATGGTCGCCGAGGGCAAGCTGTGCCTCGCCGGCAATGCGGAACATCCCTTTGCCCAACGGCAGCAGGTGGTGGCGGTTGTTGTGGCGCCCTTCGGCCATAAGGCATAGGGGGAATCCGTCGACGAGCACGTCGCGGCAACGGTCGAACACCTCGCGGTTGCGCCCCAGCTGATCCTGTCCGTCGCGGATACGGTAGACGGGCATTATCTTGAGGAACGTGAGTATGGCCCTGAAAGTCGGCTTCTTGAATATGTCGGCACGGGCGAGGAACACCGGCGGCTTGGGGGCGATGTTCAACACTGCCAGGGGTTCCATCAGGGCCTGCTGGTGGCAAGGGGCTATGATATAGGCCCCGTTGGTGGGCAGATTCTCCATTCCGCGAACCACAAAACTGTTGTAGTGGCAGCGGCAAGCAAACTGCACCAATGGACTTAGGATATTGTAAAGCAAATCGTTATCCTGTATTGCCTTCGACATAGACATCATTTTTTATCCCTGCAAATATACGAAATATTATCCTTTTACGTTATTTTTAACAAAAAACGCATTAAAACAGCAATAAAATGACCTCCTTCGCAAACCTCTCGGCATGGGCGTGGCTCATCCAGTTCTTCATCATCGTGGTGGCCCTGCTGGTGGCTAACCTCATCCGCTGCAACGTGCCGCTCTTCCGTCGCAGCCTGCTTCCGTCGGCTCTTCTGGCCGGACTGATAATCCTCTGCCTCAAGCCGCTGGGCTTCTTCGCCTCGCTGGTCGACAAGCAGTCGATGGAAATCATCACCTATCACGCCCTCGGCCTCGGCTTCGTGGCCATGGCTTTGAAAAACAAGAAAATCAAGAGCGCGACCTCGACCCTTAAGGTGGTGGAGACGGGTGCCGTGACCGCCAGCACCTATATCCTCCAGGGTCTGGTGGGCTTGATCATCACCGTGCCGCTCTTTCTCTGGTGGAACAATTCCGATTTCTTCTACGCAGCCGGCCTCCTGCTGCCCATGGGTTACGGCCAGGGGCCCGGACAGGCGCTCAACTTCGGCGTAACCTTCGCCTCGTGGGCCGAAGGGCAGGGCCTGGTGTTCCACGGTTCCGACTTCGGACTGAGTATCGCCGCCACCGGATTCATTGTGGGAAGCCTTGTGGGGGTGATCTTTATGAACATCCTGCGCCGCAAGGGCAAACTGAAAGTACGTGAGAAATCCGCTACCGAACGCTACTCGCTGACCGACTATGAGTCGGAAGGCGAGATACCCCACTCCGAGTCGATCGATAAGTTCACCGTCCAGCTCTGCCTCGTCCTGCTGGTCTACACGCTGGTTTTCCTCCTGATGTACGGCGTCCAGCATCTCAATCTCGGCAACTTCGGTACCAACACCCTCAAGCCCCTCGTCTGGGGATTCAACTTCCTCTGGGGCACACTCATCGGTGTGCTTGTCCGCTGGGTCATCGGCCGCCTCCGCAAAAGCAACCTCATGCAGCGCGAATACATCAACAACCACTACCTCGACCGTATTGCCGGCACCTGCTTCGACGTTATGATCGTTGCCGGCACCGCCGCCATCGACTTCAACAACCTGCGCGGCCTCTGGCTACCGCTCGTCCTCGTCTGCGCCGTTGGAGCGCTGGTTACCTTCTTCTACGTGCTCCGCTGCTGCCGCCGCCTCTATCCCGACTATCAGTACGAAGGCTTCTTCTCCATGTTCGGCATGCTCACCGGCACCGCCAGCAACGGCATGATCCTACTACGCGAAATCGACCCGCGGTTTGAGACCCCCGCTGCCAACAACCTCGTGCTCCAGACCATCCCCGCCCTCGCCTTCGGATTCCCAGTGCTGCTGCTTATGGGCTTCGCCCCGCAGAGCCTTGCCAACACCCTCATCACCATGGGCATCATGGTCGCGGCCCTGCTGCTGTTCGCCATGTTCATCTTCAGAAAAACGAAAAAACACTGATAATATGAAAAAGACATTTACCCTCTTATTGTTTCTGGTCTTGGCGCTGACTTCGGTTGCACAGGATACCAACCGGCACGTGCGCAAAGGCTGGACCTTTGGCGTGCTGCCCAGCGTGGCCTACGATGCCGACCTCGGCCTCCAATATGGCGCGCTGACCAACATCTACTACTTCGGCGACGGCTCCACCTACCCCGAATACCTCCACTCGTTCTACGCCGAGGCGGCCTACACCACCAAACATTTCGGCATCTTCCGCTTCGCCTACGATTCGAAACACCTCATACCCAAGCACCGCCTGAGCATCGACCTCACCTACCTACCCGACCAGATGTGCGACTTTTACGGCTTCAATGGCTACCAATCCGACTATATAGCCGCCTACTCCAATCAGGATGACCCCGCCTACATCTCGCGCGCCTACTATAAATACCGCCGCGACCTTTTCCGCTTCAGCGCCGACCTGCAAGGCGACATCCACCGGCCGTGGTATTGGAACGCCGGCATCGGCCTGCTTCACTTCGACGTGGGTCCGGTTGACATCGACCGCCTCAACTCCTACACCAAGAAAGAGGAGAACAGGTTGCCCGACACCGTGTCGCTCTTCGCCTACTACGTCCGTGACGGCTATATCAGCGTTGCCGAGGCTGGTGGCGGATCCCACCCCTACCTGCACGGCGGCATCACCTACGATACCCGCGACCGTCTGCAGAACCCCACCCGTGGCATCCACACCGACGCCTTCTTCACCTACTACGCCGGATTCGGCAACATTAGCGGCTACAACAACCTGAAGTTCAACTTCAATTGGCGCCATTACATCTCACTCTATAGCGACCGCCTTATTCTGGCATACCGTCTGGGTACTCAGCTTACCCTTGCCGGAAACAGTCCCTTCTACCTAAATACCTATCTCAACCAGCTCTACATGCAGCGTGTGGTGTATGAAGGATTGGGGGGCGCCAATTCGGTGCGCGGAATCATGCGCAACCGCATACTAGCCCCAGGCGTGGCTTTTGCCAACGTTGAGCTACGCACACGAGTGGCAAGCCTGAAAGTGGGAAAGAATATGTTCTATCTGGGCCTTGTGCCGTTCCTCGACGCCGGTATGGTGGTGCAGCCGTACCGCCCTGTATGCCAAGACCCGCACCTCAGCGGTCCTACCGCCGACGACGGATTCTTCGGCGACCACGGGGTCTATCGTCCCCACCTCGGTGGCGGCCTCGGCGTGAAAGTGGCCATGAACGACAACTTCGTCCTCAGCGTCGACTGGGCCACCGCCTTCAACCATCAGGACAACGGCAAGTTCAGCAACCTCTACATCAAGATGGGCTATATGTTCTAAGGTAAAGATTGCGCCAGCCACTGAAACCTAAAACCGAAAGGGAGCGGCAATCACCGCTCCCTTCTTTCTATCACCTCCTTCAGTTTGTATCGCTCGCCAGTGGCGGCGGGTATGGCGTCGATAAACGGATGCCCGTAGCCGGGAGTGTCGTAGCCCCAGCGCTGGAAAGTGCCGTCTTCGTTCTCGCGCTTCACCACCTGGTCGTTATACTTAACGATAAGATGCCTGGCCAGCCGGTCCCACCGCCGCATCATCCGGTCGGCATAGTCAACGCTACGGCGGTTGAGGTAGATGCGCCGGTCGTCGGGTGTAAGTCCCTCGAGGGCGGCAAGTACACTGTCCTGGTCAGCGAAGAAATAGTCCTCCAGTTCGCGCTGCGCCTTGCGAAGGTCGCCGATCATCATCAAATAGCGCGGATACACCATATTGGCCACCCAGTTGTTCATCCAGAAAGCCGACTCGAAGGTGAACTCCGACCGTTGGTTATTCTCCTGTCGGAAAGGGTCGGGCACCTGCGTCAGGCAGCAGTAGAGGGGCACGTATGCCACCATGTCGGCATCATCGCAGTTGAACCACGTAACACCTCCCACATCGTCCGGCAGCCACGAGCGCATCTGGCAGGTCATTGTGAAGCCGCTCTGCTGCGTGGCGATGGGGCGTTCGCGGAAGAGGTCCGTCCCGTCGGAAGTCTTATAGTGCATCGGCAACGGGCGTATCGGCATACCCCAGGGTCCGGCGGTCATGTCGGCGGTCATATCCAGCGGAGTACCCTCGAAATGGTCGCGCATATCGCGCTGCACATCACGCAGGCTCAGCTTCTTGTCCGGCTTGACCCACAGCGGGAGATGGTCATACTGGCTGAAGTCGCCGTTGATATACGGCAGGTATTCGTCCATCCCACCAGTGTGGTGGCGGAAAAAGCTCCATACACGTGCATCGGCATAGCGCACATTCTCGAAATCAATGGGGCAATAAGCGTCGCGGAACGAGAAATCCTCGTCCCTGCCATCGAAGTAGCCCTTCTCTCGAGCGAAATTGACTACATCGGCAGCATATACACATTCCACCTGCGGCTCGTTGATATACTGCAAATGCTTGCTGCTGATACTTCTGCTGGTTTTCGCTTTCTTACCTTCCTGCGGGAACTGACGTATGCGGCTCAGGTTGGCATGGGCCGAGATGCAGTCGTCAGGGATACGTAGCGCAACCCATACGGCACCGTTTCGTCCAGGACCCTTTCCAACCATCTCCATTATCCACGCCTCGTCGGGGTCGCAGACGGTGATGCTCTCGCCGGTGCTGTTATATCCATACTTTTCAACCAGCTCGGCCATGCATTTTATTGCCTCGCGGGCGGTGGCGGAACGCTGTAGCGCCAGCCGCATAAGGCTGAAATAATCCAACAGTCCCTCGCGGTTCTGCAGCTCCAGGCGACCGTCGAACGTGCTCTCCACAATTGTCACCTGCCGCTCGTTCATAAAGCCCACCACGTTGTATGTGTACTCCACCTGATCCACAAAGCGGCCCTCGTGCTGCGGCCCCCATCCATGAATGGCTATCTTCTCGCCCACCGCGTGACGGCCTGAGGGTATATAGAACAGCGATCCTGCGAATCCGAAACCGTCGCAGTTGTAGGAGCACATCACGCTGCCGTCGATCGAGGCTTTCTTACCGACGATGAGGTTGGTGCAAGCACGACCTTGCCCCATGACTATGGTCAGGAGCAAGGTCATAAGGAATGCTTTTTTCATCCCGCTATTTTTTCTTAATAAGGGAGATGACCCAGAGCAGGATTACGGCGCCGATGACGGCGGTGATGATCTGTCCCACGAGGGTTCCACCCCAGTGGATGCCGAGCCAGCCGAGGACGTTGCCGCCGATGAAGCCGCCGACGATGCCGACGAGTAGGTTGATCCAGAAGCCGAATCCGGCACCTTTCATGATTCTGCCAGCCAGGAAGCCTGCCAGCGCGCCGATGAGGATTGTGATAATGATACCCATAATTTATTAGTTTAAAGGTTAATGTTTAAGGTTATTTCGCTTCGCTCAATCACGTTGCTTTGGTTCGGCATAGCAAGCAAGCTTGTTCTGCTCTCGCTTTGCGCAACGGTTATTGTTTACTGTTTACTGTTTATTATATTTCGGTCGTTACAGCTGTTCGAGGAAGGCGCGGATGAGGGAGATGTAGTTATTGTAATTGGCGAGGCCGCATCCCTCGCAGGTGTCGGTGGGACTGTGGTAGCCGCCGAAGGGACCGCCGAGGGTGTAGATGAAGTTTCGGCAATCGGCGCTCCCACCTGTGCCGGCACAGGAAACGCCATTCCGAAGGACAACGCCACTATTATCAGAAGCCTTTTCATACCAAGGTGGTGCTTACAATCGTTTCAGGTCGATATACACATCACCGAGGATAAGGTTGCACCAGCGCATCTCCTCGTCTGTAAGTTTCTGGATCTGCATAACACCGGGCATACCGGGTTCCTCGTCGGTATCACGATGCTGGAACATCATCAGGGTGTCGCAGTAGAGTGTCCACCCGAGATTGTCCTCGACGGTGGTATCGCCATCGGTTATAGTGGTAACCATCAACTGGTTGCCAGTCTGGAAGTGGTAGATGGTGGTACCTTCCAGCTCCTCGTGATGCACCCCGCCGAACTGCGATTGATAGAATATGTCGGTCAACTGCCAGCTGCCCAGAATCGAGGGACCTTGGTTCCGGGTATGCTTCTCGTCGCAGGCGGCGAAAACCATTATCGCCGCAATCACAAGTAGTAAGGTCTTTTTCATATTTATGTTGTATTACAATTGTTCGAGGAAGGCGCGGATGAGGGAGATGAAGTTATTGTAGTTGGCGAGGCCGCACCCTTCGCAGGTATCGGTGGGGCTATGGTAGCCGCCGAAGGGGCCGCCGAGGGTGTAGATGAATATTGCGGGACATTCGGAGGTGAACCAATAGTGGTCGCTGTTGCGGGCGTTATCGCGACGGCCAATCTTCGCAGTAAAGCTGTGAAGGTCGTTAATCTGCTGCAGTTTGTCGACATAAGCGGAGGTCTCGTTCGAATTGGCGTTAACCACCATCAGCCCCTCATCGCCGCCACAGAAAAGGTCGATATTGATTAGCAGTTTCACCTTTGAGAGGCGTATCAGAGGGTTGTCGACAAAATAGCTGCTGCCGATAAGGCCAGACTCCTCGCCGCCGAAGAAGAGGAAGACGTAGGTGTAGTGGCCGCGCTGGAGGTTGGCCATACGGGCCAGATCCATCACGGCGGCGGTACCGCTGGCGTTGTCGTGGGCGCCGTAGAAGATGGTGTCGCCGTTCATCCCGAGGTGCTCATAGTGGGCGGTGAAGACTATCATCGTGTCCACCTCGCCGGGGATGTATCCGCAGACGTTCTGCGAGCGGTAGCCGGCCTTGACAATCGGCGGCTTGGTGCGCGTATTGGGGAAGCGGAAATACTGGAAATAGTCCTTGCAGAGCGGCTTCACCCCGTTGGCCTTCAGTTCGGAACGAAGATAGTCGGCGGCGATGGAGTCGCCACGGTTCTGCATTCCGCGCCCGAACATCTCGGGCGAAGCGAGGTCGCGGATGATACGCCGCGCATAGCTGCTGTCTTGTGCTGCAGCCGCAAGCGGCAATGCCGCCAGAAAACCAAACAATACTAGAAGCCGGGCAGATCGAGCCATAATGTGGGGAGCATTAAGATGAAACCAATAAAAATAAGTGCAAGGATGAATTTCCACACCCAGCGGAGCCAAGTGCCGTAAGGTATGCGGGCCATGCCGAGCACGCCGATGAGGACGCCGCTCGTGGGGGTGAGCATATTGGTGAATCCGTCGCCGAACTGGAAGGCCAGCACGGTGGTCTGACGGCTGACGCCGATCAGGTCGGCAAACTGGGTCATGATGGGCATGGTGAGCGCCGCCTTCGCGCTCCCCGAGGGCATCACGAGGTTGAGCAGCGTCTGGAAGAGGTACATCACGCCCAGCGAGAGCACTTCGCCCGTCTGCGCCAGCGAGCGCGAAAGGCCGTAGAGCATCGTGTCGATAATGCGTCCATCCCTCAGGATGAATATGATACCGCTTGCGAGGCCCACCACCAAGGCGGCCGAAAGGATATCCTTGCAGCCTTCGAGGAAGAGCTTCGCGATGCTGTCTGCACTCTGGCGGTCGAGGATTCCGGAGACAATACCCATCGCCAGGAAGAGGGCCGAGATTTCGGCAATGTACCAGTCCCAAACCAGCACGCCGACCACCAGCAGCACGATTGTGACCAGCAACGTGACCAGTATCAGGCTCTGCCTCACGGTGAGCGACGCCTGCTGCTGTTCCCCGACGCGGGTGCGCCAATAGTCGTCGAGCTTGTGAACGGGGCTCCGCTCAGGCTTGGCTTTTACACGCGCAGCATACCAGAGGACGAAAGCAATGCCGATGACGGTAAGCACCGTCCAGCAGAACAGGCGGTATTCGAGGCCCGAGAAGAGCGGCAACTCGGCAATCCCCTGTGCGATACCGATGGTGAACGGATTGAGCATCGCCCCCGCAAAGCCCACGTGGGCAGCCACATAGCACATACAGACGCCCACAATCGAGTCGTAGCCCATCTGGATGGCCAGCGGGATGAACACCACAACGAAGGCTATCGTCTCTTCGCTCATGCCGAACACAGCCCCGAAAAGGCTGAACATCAACATCACAAGGGTGATAATGATATTGTTCACCCCCAGCCGGCGTATCAGCCCAAAACGGCTCAACCGCTGGACCCGCCGCAGGAAAGCCATCACGCCCACGTCGATAGCGTGGCTGTTGTTCAGAATCCAGAAGGCACCGCCCACCATAAGGATGAAGACGATGATGTCGGCCTTGTCGACAAAGCCGTTGAAGAGGGCCGAGAAGACCTGCCAGGTTTGCGGAGCTGCGTCGGTGCGGTGGTACGAGTCGGCCACCACCACCTCGCGTCCGCCTTCCGAAAGGCGCAGATACTCGCCGGCCGGCACCACCCATGTGAGGACGGCCGAGAGCACGATGAGGGCGAAAACGATAGTGAATGTATGTGGTATGCGTTTCATTATGTAGCAGATAGGTTGTTGGTGCGGCTGATAGGCGGCAATTGTTACGGCTGCAAATTTACACATTTTTCCCGAAATCGACAAAAAAGAATTGCAAACCGACGGTTACTCACTAACAATCAGCAACTTAATCAACAACCATCCATAATCGACGTAACCTACTCATTCTACGTATCTTCACCCTATCCTCTACCTATCAACTACCACCGTTCTTCGATAGTTCTTCGATCGTTCTTCGATCGTTCTTCGATTGTTCTTCGATTCGAATCGAAATACTATCGAAGAACGATCGAAGAACGATCGAAGAACTGTGCCTGGATATGGGTAGCCGTAAGGGGGTTGGAAGGGGTTGGTACGACGCTGTTGATAATTTTGTTTGAAAAAATATTGTGGCGGTTACGATTTTTTTTCTTATCTTTGCACCGAATTAGTAGTGCGCGGAACGGGCGCACTAGACATTTGTGGAATTAATAACAAAACAATATATACAAGATGAGTACAAAGAAATACACGCTGGTTATCAACCCTGGTGCCACGTCGACCAAAGCTGCCATTTATGATGGCGAGACCGAAGTTTTCACCGAGAACCTCTCCCACCCGATCGAGGAGATTCAGAAGTTCCACGAGGTGGCCGACCAGTTCGACTACCGCAAGACCGCCATCCTCGACATGGTGAAGCGCCATGGTGTCGGGACCGACGAGATTGCCGTCGTCATGGGACGCGGCGGCCTGACCCGTCCCTGCGAGAGCGGCTGCTACCGTGTGAACGAACTGATGAAGGAAGAATGCCACGCCGGTATCCAGGGCAAGCACGCCTGCAACCTCGGTGCCCTTATCAGCGACGCTATCGCCCGCGAAATCGGCCTCGAATGCGCCTATATCGCCGACCCCGGTATCGTCGACGAGCGCCCCGACTTCGCCAAGATCAGCGGCCATCCGGTGTTCGACCTCGACCCGAGCCGCGAAGGCGTCATCTGGCACTGCCTCAACCAGAAGATGACCGCCAAGCTTTACGCCCGCGAGCTGGGCAAGCACTACGAGGACCTGAACCTCATCATCGCCCACATGGGCGGCGGCGTGAGCGTGGGTATCCATGAGCACGGCCGCGTGACCGAGGTGAACCGCGCACTCTGCGGCCTCGGCGCCTTCTCGCCCACCCGTTGCGGCTCCATCAACGCTTCGAAACTGATCGAGGTGGCCTGCAGCGG
>ONYC01000102.1 GCA_900321975.1 uncultured Bacteroidales bacterium | reverse complement strand
TTGGCGGAGAAGGGGGGATTCGAACCCCCGGTACCCTAATCGAGTACGACAGTTTAGCAAACTGTTGGTTTCAGCCACTCACCCACCGCTCCGTGTGTTCGATTTGACTAAAAAGCACCGCTTTTTCTCTCTCGAAAAGCGGTGCAAAAGTACAAACATTTTTCCAACTGACAAAATTTTTTTTCAATTTGTCATCAGCCACTCACATTTCAGACGTTGCTTTTCACTTCCTCTTTGCCTGATTGGCAACGCTTTGCATCTTGGCGGCGATGACTTCGGGGTCGCCGAGAAATTCGTCGCTCAGGAGGTTCATACGGTCGTCAAATTTGAAGACATAGGGTACTGCGGTGGGCAAATTGAACTTGATTATCTCGTCGTTCGACATACCTTTCAGTTCTTTCACGATGCCGCGCAGCGAGTTACCGTGGGCCACCACCAGGAGGGTGTTGCGGTTTTCGAATGCCGGCAGGATGGTGCCGCGATAGTAGGGCATCAGGCGTTCGATGGTGTCCTTGAGGCTTTCGGTGAGGGGAACGAGGTTGTCGGGAATCTCGTTATAGCGGGGGTCCATACGAGGGCTGCGCTCTTCGTGCAGGTCGAGGGCGGGGGGCCGCACGTCGAACGAGCGGCGCCAGAGGAGCACCTGCTCGTCGCCGTATTTGGCGGCGGTGTCGGCCTTGTTCAAACCCTGGATGGCACCGTAGCTTTTCTCGTTGAGGCGCCAGCTTTTCTGAACCGGGAGCCAATCCATATCCATGGCGTCGAGCATCTGGTTGAGGGTTTTGACGGCCCGTTTGAGATAGGATGTGAAGCAGAGCTCGGGGCGATAGCCTTCGGCCAACAGCAGTTTGCCGGCTTCCCAGGCTTCCTTCATTCCGGCCTCGGTGAGGTCGACATCGGTCCAACCGGTGAAAAGATTAAGTTTATTCCACGCGCTTTCGCCGTGGCGTACCAAGATGAGTGTTTTCATTTCTTTCCTTTCTCCCCACACTCGCGTGCGGGGTTATTGCGCCTTCGGCGGAAACATGCCTACGGCATTGGTTGACTTACTTTTTGTTTGTTTTTTCGCCTTTCGGGAACGGCCCTTGGGGCAGTTTGCCCTTGGCGGCGAACCATGCTATGACCAGACCGCCGATGATGAAGGGGATGCTGAGCCACTGGCCTTTCAGCAGGACGCTCCCTTCGATGACGCCGTTGGTTTTGACAAATTCGATGAGGAACCGCGCACCGAACAGGGCCACAAGCCACCATCCGAAGATGGTGCCGGTCTTGAACTGGCCGTTTTTGCGGCGGTAGTACCACAGGGAAACGGCGAAGATGGTGAGGTAGCTCAGAGCCTCGTAGAGGCCGGTGGGATGTTTGGGGACGGTCTCGCCGTTGCGCTCGAAGATGAAGCCCCAGGGCAGGTCGGTGGCGCAGCCGTAGATTTCGCTGTTGAAGAGGTTTCCGATGCGGATGAAGGCGCCGCCCAGGGCGACCACGATCACCATGCGGTCGAGTATCCACCAGCCGCTCATGCCGTATTTGCGCCAGAAGAGCCACAGCGCCAGCAGTATGGCGAAAGCCGCACCATGACTGGCGAGTCCCTGGTAGCCGACGAAGCGGCCGCCGGAGAAGGGCCAGAATATCTCCACCCAGTGTTCGGCGGTGAAGTAATATCCGAAGTCGTAGAACAGGCAGTGGCCGAGACGGGCGCCGATAAGCACAGCCAGGAAGATGTAGACCACCAGGCTGTCGAGGTAGCGGGAGTCGATTTTCTCGCGCTTGAATATGCGGCTCAATATCCAGTAGCCCAAGCCGAAAGCGAGCAGGAACCCCAGCGAATACCAGCGGAGGCCGCCGCTTCCGATATGGATGGCTATCGGGTCGACATTCCAATGTATTGCCAGCGGGAACATCTTACTTGGCGTAGTTGATTGAACGGGTTTCGCGGATCACCGTAACCTTGATCTGGCCGGGGTAGGTCATCTCGCTCTGGATCTGCTTCGAGAGGTCGTAGCTGAGCTTGTTGGCCTCGACGTCGCTCACCTTGTCGGCACCGACGATGACGCGCAGCTCGCGGCCGGCCTGGATGGCGTAGGTCTTCACCACACCGGGGTAGCTCATTGCCATCTGCTCCAGCTTGTTGAGGCGGTTGATATAGGCTTCGACAACTTCGCGGCGGGCGCCGGGACGGGCACCGCTGATGGCGTCGGCCACCTGGATGATGGGCGAGATGAGGTTGGTCATCTCCACCTCGTCGTGGTGGGCTCCGATGGCGTTGCAGATGTCGGGATGCTCTTTATACTTCTCGGCCAGTTTCATACCGAAGATTGCATGCGGCAGCTCGGGGTCGGTCTCGGGTACCTTGCCGATATCGTGCAGCAGGCCTGCGCGCTTGGCCATCTTGGGGTTGAGGCCCAGCTCGGCGGCCATTGTGGCGGCCAGGTTGGCCACCTCGCGGCTGTGCTGCAGCAGGTTCTGGCCATAGGACGAACGGTATTTCATGCGGCCAATCATGCGCATGAGCTCGTGGTTCATGTTGGGGATACCGAGGTCGATGCAGGTACGCTTGCCCACTTCGTTGATTTCCTGCTCGATCTGACGGCGGGTTTTTGCCACCACCTCCTCGATACGGGCGGGATGGATACGGCCGTCGGTGACCAGCTTGTGGAGCGAGAGGCGTGCGATTTCGCGGCGCACGGGGTCGAATCCGCTGATGATGATGGCGTCGGGCGAGTCGTCGATGATAATTTCGACGCCGGTGAGGTTCTCGAGGGTGCGGATGTTGCGGCCCTCGCGGCCGATGATGCGGCCTTTGACCTCTTCGTTCTCGAGGTTGAAGACGCTGACGGTGTTCTCGACAGCGGCCTCGGTGGCGGTGCGCTGGATGCTCTGGATGACAATCTTTTTGGCCTGCTCGTTGGCGGTTATCTTGGCGTCCTCGACGATATCCATGATGGTGGTGCTGGCTTCGGCACGGGCCTCATCGGTCATTGCGTCGATCAGCTGCTGCTTGGCCTCGTCGGCGGTCATGCCGGCAATGTGTTCCAGTTTGGTGACGCTTTCGCGGTAGACCTTCTCCACTTCGGCCTGGCGCTTGTGGAGGTTCTCGATTTCGCCGTTGAGCTTGTCGCTGACGCCCTTGAGTTCGGCGCTCTTTTTCTGCAGTTCGTCGACTTTCTGGTTGAGGGTCTGCTCGCGTTGTTTGAGCTTGTTCTCGGCGTCGCGCATCTTGTTGTTCTGCTCGCTGACGCGCTTGTCGTGGTCGCGCTGGAGTTGGAGGAATTTCTCCTTGGCCTTGAGTTCGCCCTCTTTCTTGATGATTTCACCTTTCTCTTCGGCGTCTTTGAGCACCTGCTGGCTCTTGGTCAACAGGTTGTTACGCATTACTGTGGTGGTGAGCAGGATGCCAATGCCGGCTCCGGCCACAACTCCCAGTATAATCCATAATACAGTCATAGTGTGTTGATGTTTTGTTTGTTGTAGGGAAGGGGGCTCGGTGTTGGTTGCGGCACAGGGTGCCTAGTAAAATAAACCGCATCCGGTCGTATAGAGTTGTGGTAAACTCTGGGTTTGTAGGATTTGAGCGCCGGGTGTATCGGCCATACAGCTTACCCACCCCTGAGCTGACTCGGTTATTGAATGGTGTTGAGTTTACAAACTGTTTCAGACCGGATGCAGTATCCCGTCGAGCACACTGTCTATCGACTGCAGTTTCTGCGCCAGGTCGGTGTCCTTGTAGCGCAGCGAGTTCTGTATCTTAGTCAGTTGGGTGATTTGCGTCAGCGCCACCATGGCCAGCAGGTCCTGGTGATCGTTATAGGCGTACATATTACCGTAGTTTTTGGCCTGAGTGTCAATGGCGTCTGCGGCCTTGCGCAGTGCCTCCTCGTCCTCGGCTGCCACTCGCAGCTTGTATGTCCGGCCAAGTATCGATACCGATGCAGCTACTGTTTCCATCAAATCTGCTGGTTTTTAATTATCTCAAGACTTTTGTCCAGGGCGCGTATCATCTGGTTAATCTTCAGTTTCAACTCTGTGCTGTTACCATTCTCCGTGAGCCTGTTCCCTAATTTGATTACTTTGTTTTCTTCTTTAAGGTTGTTTATTAATATTTCTTTGTTTTCCAATGCTTTTTCCAGTTCGCGGCACTGGTCCTCTTTCTCGTACAACGCCGTCCTCAGCCGCGCCACCTCGTCGGCCAACAACCTCACTTTGTGCTCTATACCGGCTACTGTTGTCTCGAAATCGAACATTTGTTTTCAGTTACGTTCACACTATAAAAAGCGCTGCAAAATTACACATTTTTTCCCAAATGCGCAAATTTTTTTCTGCAATTTCGTCGCGATATGTAATAAGAGGTGAGATCTGGCGTCAGAAAACCATCGTCCGGACGCCCTCGGGAACCTTCGGCGAAGCCAATCCGCCACCCAGCGCCGAAGGGCTTCGCAGAACGCGCACCTCGTCGTAGAGGCCGCTGGTGATGAAGGCGTCCAGTATCTTGCGTCCGCCTTCTACGATAACGCTTTGTATCTTAAGTTCGTAGAGGGTATGGAGGGTCTCTTCGACGGTAGGCGTCTGAAGGCGAATCCAATCGGGAATGTCAGCGATGCGCCCTCGGCGGTCGAGCACCACGCGCTGCGGTGCCGGGCCGAGGTAATGCCTCGGTGTAAGGCTTGGATTGTCAAGCAGGAAGGTCTCGCTGCCGACCAGTATGGCAGCCTCTTCGGTGCGCCAGCGGTGGTTGAGGCGGTTCTGCCGCTGGGTGCTCAGCCAGTAGGCTCTAACCGAATTAACCGAATCAGGTATGTCTCTAACCGAATTGACCGAATCAGGTATGTCTCTAACCGAATTATCCGAATGAATCCGAATTCGGTTTGTTCCGGTTTTTTCGGTTAGAGTTTTTTCCGATTCGTTTTGTTCGGTTAGAGATTCTGGAGCCATGAAGCCGTCGGCGCTCTCGGCCCATTTCAGTATGACATAAGGGCGCTGCTGCTCCATGAAGGTGAAGAAGCGGCGGTTCAGCTCACGACCCTCATCGTGAAGTATATGTCTTGTTACTTCTATGCCGGCAGCCTCAAGTTTGCGGAAGCCGTTGCCGGCAACGAGGGGATTGGGGTCGTCGTTGCAGCACACTACACGGCTGATGCCTTTCTCTATGATAAGGTCGGCACAGGGCGGAGTCTTTCCGTAGTGAGAGCAGGGTTCGAGGTTGACGTATAGGGTCGCCCCTTGTGGAGACGCTACATGGCATGTCCCCACTCGCAGCAGAGCGTTCCTTTCGGCGTGGTTGTGGCCGTATTCCTGATGGTAGCCTTCGCTGATGATGCGACCGTCTTTCACGACGACACATCCCACCAGCGGATTTGGCCTCACGCGCCCCAGGCCATTGGCGGCCAGCTGCAGGCACCGCCGCATGTACATTATATCTATCTCCTGCTGCGTCATTTCCGACTGCAAAGATACGACAAAACATCGAAACCGCCGAAAAAAAACATCGCGACTGTCGAAAATTACCCGTTAGTTCGGCATAACCAACAGAACCATAACAAAATACCAAAAGTTCAACAGGAACCGAAGATGCCCTCGAAAATCCGGATTATAAAATCGTTGATACACAGCGACTTCGATGCTCTAGGTCTTACTCCTCTCTTACTCTTCTCTAACCATTCCATTTGTCAACTCTTTTTTATGTAAGAGGTAAGTAAAAGAAGATATATTTCAGATAAAAAGCAATGCAGAAATCGTAAGGTAAGTGATATGGTTGTGCAAGGTCGTTCTGTAACTTGGCAGTAATAAAAAAGTACCTCCGGCACGCTTGTTGCTTGTATATGCAGATACCCCACATTTAGTGTGGGGGTAATAGGATGGCGTGCCTATTGCAAAATAAAAGGAAGTAGTTTCAGTTTGTGCAATGTGGTCTTGCATTGATGCGCGGTGGAATTGTACAGACAAAAAGTGAGCGCGCACCGCATCGCGGTGCGCGCTCTAGTTCTTTTTATATGTTTTTTCCTTATATCAACTCTTCCGACCAGCCGTGGCCGAGGTCCCGTGAATGTCTATCACAAGGTCGAAGTCTTCGGGGAGGTTGAACTCGTCTTCCAACACCTCGCGGAAGTGTTCCTGGTCGATGTCGTTCAGCCAGTGGCCAACGCAGACGTAGAAGCGGTCGGTCTGCTCGTCGAGGAAGATACGGCCACGCGGAATCATGGTGTAGTTGTGTTCAGAGAAGAAGATGGACTTCTCGTCGCCCTTGGACACGGCGCGGTGGTGCTGCTTCTGCCAGTAGGTCTTGTGCAGTTTGCCAATGGTGGCATGGCCGTTGACAAACTCAGCCTGCTCGGCATCTATCTTCTCCACGCCGAAGAGTGAGCCGTTGGCTGCGTCGTACCAGAAGATGCCTACCTTGGGCTTGCCGTTGTCCATGAAGCCTCGCATGACGTCCACCAACTGCTGGTGTTCGCCCTCGGAGGTGTGGTTGATTCCTGCGTTGTCTTTCGTCATGACAGAGTCGGGTTTAGAACTCGGCGGTCTTCGGGGTTCTCGGGAAGGGGATGACGTCGCGGATGTTGGCCATGCCGGTGACGAAGAGCATCAGACGCTCGAAGCCCAGGCCGAATCCGGCGTGCGGGCAGCTGCCGTAGCGACGGGTGTCGAGGTACCACCACATGTCTTTCATCGGGATGTTGAGTTCCTGGATGCGGCCCATCAGCTTGTCGTAGTTCTCCTCGCGGACGCTACCACCGATAATCTCGCCAATCTGCGGGAAGAGCACGTCGGTGCCCTGAACGGTGAGACCTGAGAAGCCCTGCTTCTTGCCGGCCTCGACCGGTTCGTCGTTGAGCTTCATGTAGAAGGCCTT
>ONYC01000106.1 GCA_900321975.1 uncultured Bacteroidales bacterium | reverse complement strand
GCCAAGGGCTATGACGAGAACTCTCCGCTCAATTTCGCCGACCGCCTGCAAGGCAACTACCTGCTCATCCACGGCACCGGCGACGACAACGTGCACTTCCAGAACTCGGCCGAGATGGTGGAGCGGCTGGAGAATGCCGGCAAGCAGTTCGAGTTCCGCATCTACCCCAACAAAAACCACAGCATCTACGACGCCACGGGCAACACCCGACTGAACCTCTACCAGCTGATGACCGACTTTATTTTGAGAAAATTATAAGACCATAAATAAAATGAAGAAAATTGGACTTCTAGGACTCATCGCCTTTATAGGACTTATCGGAAATGCACAAGCACAGTTTGGCGACTACGGCATCAAGGTCGGTCTCGGCCACGCCACCATCGACGACGACCTGACCACCAAGAGCGGTATCCTCGGTGCTTCGGTTGGAGGCTATATCAACTATACCTTCCACGAAAGCCAAAGTATGCTCGCCGAAGTGTTCTACCTCCAGACGGGGCTCAACCTCATCCGTCGCGGTAACAACTTCGAGGAGATCTTCGACAACGGCACCACCCTCATGATCCGCGAAGGTTCGATTCACGCCTGGTATGCGCAGATTCCCATCCTGGCCTGCATCCACCTCGAAATGCCCATCCGCCAGGCAGGACACACCCTGGGATTCTTCCTCGGACCGGCCGTAGGCATCGGCATCACAGGCATATACAACGAGCGGAAAGTGTCGCCCTACGTGTCGTCGCTCGAGAGTAACTACGACCTTCGAATCCACGGCACCGCCAAGGACCGCGACCCGTTCAGCCACCTCAACCGACTGGACGTAAGCGCCATTCTCGGCTTGAGCTACGAGTATAAAGACTTGACCATTACGGCCTATCTCGATCACGGGTTCTTGGCCACATCGACCGGTGTTGACGTACTGCGCATCCTCGAACGCGAGCAGACAGGCAACACCGATATAAACGTACGCATCCCCAACGGAACCAACGTGGCATACATGGTCAGCGTGGCCTACCGCCTTGGTTCCATGAACAAGAAATAAGTAAAAGACAGAAATGCAAGTAAGAGTAAGATTCGCCCCCTCGCCCACAGGGCCGCTCCACATCGGCGGCGTACGCACCGCCCTCTACAACTACCTCTTCGCCCGCCAGAACGGCGGCAAGATGATTCTCCGCATCGAAGACACCGACCAGACACGCTTTGTGCCAGGTGCCGAACAATATATTATCGAAGCCCTCGACTGGCTGGGTATCCAGTTCGACGAAGGCGTCCATCTGGGCGGCCCCTTCGGGCCCTACCGCCAGAGCGACCGCAAGCCCCTCTACCGCCAATATGCCGACCAGCTGCTGGCCGACGGATGGGCCTACTATGCCTTAGACCGTCCCGAAGCCCTCGACGCCAAGCGTAAGGAATACGAGGCACAGAAGAAGACCTTCCAGTACGACTGCAACACCCGTATGGGTATGGAGAACAGCCTCAGCCTCGGTATGGAGGAGGCCAAGCGCCGCATCGATGCCGGCGAACCTTACGTAGTGCGATTCAAGTTTCCCGAGAATATCGACATAACCGTCCACGACCTTATCCGCGGCGATGTTACGATGAACAGCCGCCTACTCGACGACAAGGTGCTCTTCAAGAGCGACGGGATGCCCACCTACCATCTGGCCAATATCGTCGACGACCACCTGATGGAGATTACCCACGTAATCCGCGGCGAAGAATGGCTTCCGTCGGCACCACTGCACGTGATGCTCTACAAAGCTTTTGGCTGGGAAAGCACCATGCCGCAGTTCGCCCACCTTCCCCTGCTGCTCAAACCCGAGGGTAACGGCAAGCTCAGCAAGCGCGACGGCGATCGCCTGGGATTCCCCGTGTTCCCCCTAGAATGGCACGACCCCAAGAGCGGCGAGATAAGCAGCGGCTACCGCGAGCAGGGCTATCTGCCACAAGCTGTGGTCAACATGCTTGCGCTGATGGGATGGAATCCCGGTACCGAGCAAGAACTGATGAGCATGGACGAACTGATAAAACTCTTCAACATCGAACATATCAGCAAGAACGGAGCCAAGTTCAACCTCGACAAAGCCAAGTGGTTCAACCACGAATATTTCCAAATGCTCAGCGACGAGCAGGTGGCCTCCTACCTGGAAGCACAGCTTCAAGAGCACGGCATCACCGCCAATCACGACTACATAGTGCGTGTGGCGGCAATGATGAAGGAGCGTATAACCTTCCCGAAAGAACTTTGGGACACCTGTTGTTATTTCTTCGTAGCACCCACCGAATATGATCCAGCCGCCATCAAGAAGCGCTGGAAAGCCGGCATGACAACCCATATGGCCAAGGTGATAGAAATACTGAATACCGTCCCCTTCGAATATGATGCAATCCACCAGGCCCTGCTTGAGGATTATATCAAAGGCAACGAACTGAATATGGGCTCTGTGATGAACTCACTTCGCCTGGCTGTGGTCGGAAAGACCGTCGGTCCCGACATGCTGACGCTGGTGATGATGCTCGGAAAAGAAGAAACTATCCGCCGTATCCAGCGTGCCATCGATACCATCGGCGAAATTGAATAATTGAAAATTGAAATTTAAAAATAACATGGAAAACAAGACAAGCAAAATTCTGCTCATCTGCAATGCCGTGCTTCTGCTCGGCCTCATCGGAATATACGTGCTGCACTTCACCGGTGCCGGTACCAAAAGCAAACACAACGCCGAAGCCACGGCTCCGCTACAGAAAGAAGGTGGTCTGACTATCGCCTATGTCAACACCGACACTCTGCTGGCCAAATACCAGTATGCCATCGATATGGAGAAAGAGCTTCTGGCCTATAAAGACCAGCAGGAAGCTATGGGCCGCAAGCAGATGGAGCAGTTCCAGAACGACTATCAGGACTACCTGAAGAACGGCGCCAACCTCACCCTCACCCAACAGCAGAACAAAGAAGCCGAACTCAAGCAGCGTGCCGAGCGCATGTCCACCCTCGAGCAAGAACTGACCGCCAAGATTATGGAGCGCCAGATGGCAGAAAACACAAAACTGCTCAATGCCATTTTCGCTTTTATCCGCGAATACAACAACGAAAATCAGCAGTTCGACATCATCCTGCGCAAGACCTTCAACGACTCCCCCACCCTATACCTCAACCCCGCTATGGACATCACCGACGAGATCGTCAACGGACTCAACGAGGAATACAAGAACCTTAAGAAAGATTAAGCAAAGAGCGCCCTGAAGGCATCTTCGATTACGCTGACCGACACAACCTCGATTTGATAACGTTTCAAGTCGAGGTTTTTTGCATTATATTTTGATATGAATATGCGCTCGAAGCCCAAACGATCGGCTTCGGCTATACGCTGCACCACACGGCTCACAGGACGGACTTCGCCACTCAACCCCAACTCGGCAGCAAAACAAATACGTGGCGGTATAGGAATATCCACATTTGAGGATAGTATCGAGCAAGCCACTGCCATATCGATTGCAGGATCGTTCACTTTCAATCCACCAGCGATATTAAGAAACACATCCTTTGCTCCAAGTTTGAATCCACAGCGTTTCTCAAGAATTGCCAGCAACATACTCAAACGACGCATATCAAAGCCGTTGGCATTGCGCTGTGGTGTTCCATAAACAGCGCTTGAAACGAGCGACTGCACCTCGATAAACATCGGACGAGCCCCTTCAAGGGTGGCGGCTATTGCGGCACCACTGAGGCTCTCGTCGCGTTGTGAAAGCAAGAATTCGCTGGGATTTGGCACTTCTCGCAAACCATCACCCTGCATCTCGAAGATACCTATCTCGGCCGTAGAACCGAAACGGTTCTTCAATGCCCGCAACACACGAAAACCATAGTTGCGATCGCCTTCGAACTGCAACACAGCATCGACGATATGTTCCATCACCTTAGGGCCGGCCAAAGTACCATCTTTGGTGATATGGCCGATAAGAAGCACCGGAGTACCAGTGGTTTTGGCAAAATGCTGGAACTCTGATGTACACTGACGTATCTGGCTGACACTGCCCGCTGGGGAATCAACAGCATCACTTACTATCGTCTGTATAGAATCAACAATAAGGAGTTGCGGGTTTACGGAATCAATATGCTCGAAGATGCGCTGCGTAGTGGTTTCGCTCACGACATAACATTCGCCATCTCCACCTATTCGGTCGGCCCGCATCTTGATTTGCTCTTCACTCTCCTCCCCACTCACATACAGTAGGCGGACATCCTTCATCGCAAGTGCCGTTTGCAGCAGCAACGTAGACTTTCCTATTCCTGGTTCACCACCCAGCAACAGCAAAGAGCCGGGAACTATACCCCCTCCCAGTACACGGTCGAATTCACCGCACCGGGTGCTTATACGCGCGGTTTCGCTATAGGTGATTTCCTGTATCTTCTTTGGTACCGACTGAGCTGTTGCAGAAACTGAACGTTGTTTGGTACCTTCCATCTGGACCACTTCCTCAACGAAGGTGCCGAATTTACCGCACTCGGGGCAACGACCAAGCCAGGAGCTGCTTTGGTATCCACACTCCTGGCAAAAGTAGTATGTTTTGGCTTTAGCCACAGTCTTTCAACTAGTAGGCGCAATTACCCGTTGAACCCACAGGCAGGCGGTAGCGGGTGCTGGAGGCACCGAAGTTGTGGATGTAACCGAAAGTAATCGAGGGCATTCCGACTCCATAGTAGACACCCGATGGTCCAACACCGCCCGAGATGCTCGGATGGACAAGCATATATTTCAGGTCTATAAAGAAGTCGCCCATCTGGTCGATATAGCGGCGGAACATGATACCTGCATCGCCCGACATCTTGTAGTTGATGTTGCCGTAACGCCATATAGCGCCGGCGCCGAGATATGGCAGCACATTCCACTTGACACCACGTTTGTAGTTAAGCACGTGGGTGAGGTTTACCATCAGGTCGGCATGGAACATCGAGAATGTATAGGCGTCGCCAGCCTCCTGAGTAACGGTATCGTAGATTTCATGGGCCGAAAGGCCTGTAAGTTCGAAACGGATAGTCCAGAAGTTGCTGAAGTTGCGGCCGAACATGATTTCAGGTGCTACACCAACCATCTTGAAACCACCATGATTGGGATTGGCGAACATATCGAACAACGAGTAGTTGGGGCCGATACCGAAACCGATAAACCAATCCTCGAGAGTGGAACGCGACTCGAACTCGGTACGACGATTGAACGGCGACTGGAAGAAGCGCAGATTGAAACCTGCTGTGAGCGAATGCATACGCACGCCACTTTCACCACCGCCGTCAAAGCCATAGTCGAGCAGATATCCTTTATATTCGAGGAAGAGGTCGAAGGTCTCGCTCAGACGGAAAGGCATGTGGAGACCGAACATAGTGTGTACCGAGTGGTCGGTGGGATGACTTCTCACCCCATCGTTATATCCACCGCGGAAGAACAGACCGAGACCAATCATCGGATAGGCGTTGAAGCGCCAGTTCCTGATGCGGAAGAATGTGGAATTGACATCCCACATAAACTCCACGCCGGCCGAAGCGAACGGCTCGAAGTTTCTTCCCTCGGTCAATGCCGGAGCGGTCATGAAGTTGAAACTACCGCGCAATGCCAGAGGGCTGAGAATCCACTTGCCGATGGCGGCACCAGTCGAGAAACCGGGCCCTACGGTCTGATCTACATGATGGTACATGCTGACACCACCACCCCACGACATGAACATATTCACGCCGAAGTCGGTACCCACCTGGGCACGTGCTCCGGTGAATGTGACCAACATTAACAATGATATGATAATCTTTTTCATAGAGTCTTAGGATGGTTTAGTTAATATTACTGTTGACCGGCATACGGTAGCGGGTTGTAGAATGGCCGAAGTTATACAGATAGCCGATCGTGATCATCGGGTAGCCGACGCTGAATATGCCACCTCCGCCGCTGTTGTTTCCGGCGAAACGAGGCGGAGCCATTACATACTTCAGATCAACATAGAAGTCGCCCATCTGGTCGATATAGCGGCGGGCCATAACACCGGCATCAGCGGCAACGGTGAACATCGGACGGCTCGAGTAACGGACAATGGGGCCTGCACCGAGATATGGCAGGAAGTTCCACTTCACCCCGCGGTTGAAATTGAACAGATGCGAGGCATTAAGCATAAAGTCGGCATGCAGGAAATTGTAGGTGTACCAGCGGCCGGGACGACCCGTGGAATCGGTTAGCTGTGTGTAACGCTCGCGCGCGAAAAAGCCCGAGAGCTCGAATCGGATTGTCCACACATTGCTGTAGTTGCGGCCGAACATACCTTCGGGCGTGGGAATCCAAAGTTTGCCCACCCCGTCGAACATATGTTCAAACCCGAACGACGAGAAGCTCATACCGGCGCCGAAGCCTGCGAACCAGTCGTCGGAAGTGCTACGCGACTCGTAAGCGGTGCGGCGGCCGTAGGGATTGTCCGACCAACGGCGCGTGAGACCGACCATAGCAGTATGCATATAGTTGTTCTCGAAACTGCCATCGAACGTCTGCGGCAGGAAGAAGCACTTGTACTCCAGAAATGCATCCCATCTGGAGGAGATGCGTACCGGGAAGTTGAAGCCGAGCATTGCCTGGAAATCGTGGTCGGCGCTGACGTTCGAGCCTCCCGGCGAATAGGCCAGGCCGAGACCGATAAGCGGATAGACGGGGAAAGGCAACTGGATGGCCTTGTTGTAGACATGGAAGAATGTGGCGTTGACGTCCCACATAAATTCAGCGCTTCCAAACACAAAAATATTGCTGTTGCCGGAATTCTGCTGCTGATAGCTGGGTGCCATCACCACGTCGCCTGCAAGGCGGAAAGCAAGGGGCTTCATCAACCAACGGCCCAAATAGAGGCCACCTGCCGGTATCCCGACACCGGCTGTGCCGGAATGCTGGTAGTATGCTCCGCCAACGCCGAGCGACCAGAAGAAAGTGTTGTCGGCGTATGCTGCCTCGCGCTGAGCGTTGGCTCCGAGGCACATTGCCGCAAGCACCATAGTGAGTATCAGCTTCTTCATGTCTGTCTAGCTTTTTATTCCAACCGTTATGCTTTTGCTTCTATTATTTTG
This sequence comes from uncultured Bacteroidales bacterium, assembly GCA_900321975.1. Taxonomy (GTDB): domain Bacteria; phylum Bacteroidota; class Bacteroidia; order Bacteroidales; family P3; genus Colimorpha. The sequence continues at coordinate 553 of ONYC01000106.1, read as the reverse complement.
CCATTAGGCTTTTGCTCGTTCGGCAAACTCTTTGCCGGATACCTTCTCGACTGTAGGTTTGAGCTGTTCTTTGAAGATCTTGGCCAGGTTGCCGGCATAGATGCGGTCGACCACCTGCTGCACGTTTCTGCGGTCGGCGGCGATGGAACGGGCCTGCTGTTCGAGGCGCTCCTCGATCTTTTCTTTGGTCTCGCCTTCGGCGGGCTTGTCGCTGCGACGGAGGATATCCTTGATATAGTCGACAATCTGGTTGTTTGTGGGTTCGACGGGACCGTTCTCCTCGAGCTTCGACTCGATAAGTTCCCACTTCAGGGCGGGCAGGTACTTCTCGTTCCAATCGGCCTCGACGCTCTCGCGGGTTACGTCCTTGTCGCCGCGCGAAGCGAACCAGCGCTTGAGGAAGTTTTCGGGCAGCGGGGCGGTGAATCCGTCGACCAGAGCCTGACGCACCTGGTTGACATACAGGTAGTCGCTCTGCTCCTCATTGGCCTTGTCGATTTCGGCGCGGAGGGCTTTGCGGAAAGCCTCAGCATCTTTGATCTTCTTGTCGGGG
>ONYC01000059.1 GCA_900321975.1 uncultured Bacteroidales bacterium | reverse complement strand
TTCGCCAGCCTGGACCTAGCACCCTACACCAGATGAAATTGAAGCTTATAGGACTTATAGGACTTATAGGGCTTATAGGACCTATAGGCTGCAAGCTGCATGCCCAAGACCAGCATTTCTCGATGCTCGACCTCGACCCGATGCTCTTCAATCCGGCATATAGCGGATTCTTCGACGGTACAGGGCGGTTCGGCATCATCTACCGCAACCAGTGGGCTTCGGTGACCAACCCCTTCCAGACCGTGAGCGCCACCGGCGAATGGGCGATAATGCGCAGCAACCGCACCATGAACGGCCTCAATGCAGGCCTATGGCTTTCGGCCGACCACGAAGGGACGCTCGGTTACGGCACCACCTCGGCTGCGGCCATACTGAGCTACTTCCAGAGTCTCGACCGCAACGGAAACAACATCCTCTCAGTGGCTGCCGAAGTGGGCGGCGGGCAGGTGGGATTCAATACCGACAATATCGACATGTCCGACGGCAGCGAGGACTTCCGCCGCACTCACGCCCTCTACCCCACCCTGGGTGCCGGCATCGCCTGGTTCCACCAGATAAGCAGCGAACTATACACCAAGATTGGCATCAGCGCCCGCAACCTCAACGAACCGGACATTTCATATACCGGAATAAGCGACGCCCGCTTGCTGCGGCGCCTGAACGCCTACATTCGTGCCGAATGGAGGATGGCCGGCGGATGGAGCCTTATGCCAGTGGCCGGCTACCAACGGCAAGGGACGTTCAACGAACTGGTTTATGGATGCGACGTGCGCTACTATATGCGCGAGAACCCCAACGACTACCTGGCCTTCAGCGGTGGCCTGATTGGCCGGCACGGCGACGCACTTGCAATCAACTTCGCCGTACTTTGGCACGAATGGACATTCGCCTTCAGCTACGACGCCAACGTCTCGCAACTGGCAGCCGCCAGCCACACCATCGGTGCATTCGAGCTGGGGGTAATCTACATGATATCCAAGAAAGACTCGCGGAAAAGGGCTCTACCCTGCCCGATAATATGAACGAAAAGATGAAAGCGGGGAACAGACATACCACAAAACCGGCAATGCTGATACTAATCGGCATCGCATTCCTCGTTGCTCTTTCCCCATACAACCCTCTGCGAGCCCAGCCCTACCGCGTTGAGCACCTCGGCCGCCAGTTCAACACCAACGGCAGCGAGACCGGTGCCATCCGCGTGGGCGACACCATTCTGGCCTATTCGTCGATGCCGAAAAGCGTGGGCGGCAACTCGCAGTTCCACTTCGACAATGCCCAGATGAACATAATGCAGGCCCGCATATCGCGCACCGGCAAGATCGCCCGTCCCAAACCCTGCCGATGGGGTCTCAACAGCCGTCGCGACCACACAGGCAACCTCTGCATCGACCCGGTGAGCGGCGACCTCTACTTCACCCGGGCCCGGCTCGACGACCCCACCCTGCGCTGTGAAATATGGTACGCACGCAAACTCAGGCGCGGATGGCAGAAGGCCGAGCGCCTGAAAGGCGATATCAACGGCAGGGAATACACCTCGACCCAACCCGCCGTAGGGCATCTGGCCGACGGTTCGGCAATACTCTACTACGCCACCAATCGCACCGACGGCGTTGGCGGAATGGACATCTGGTACACCATCGTCAAAGACGGCACCGCCGGACAAAGCACCAACCTAGGCACGCAGGTGAACTCGCCGGCCGACGAAATCACCCCGTTCTACGACCAGCGTTCCGGCGTGCTATATTTCAGCAGCGACCGGGCCGGGGGCAAAGGTGCACACGACATCTACTGCGCCGTTGGGCAGCGCAACACGTGGCAGAAGGCCGAAGCGGTGTGCGGATGCCTCAACAGCGAGTGGAACGACATCTACTTCACCGTTGCCGAGCACGATTCGGTGTTCGGTATTCCCATGACGGGCTATCTCAGTTCCAACCGTCCCAACGACGACGACAGCACCGCCTGCTGCAACGATCTCTTCCAGTGGCACCTCAACCTCGACACCATTCCGGCGGTCGACACCATTCCCGACACATCGTCGGCGACCATAGCGAAACAACCTGCACCACTCGCATTCGACTTCCCCTTGTTCCTCTACTTCCACAACGACGAGCCCGACCCCTCGAGCCGCAGCCCCAAGACAACATTATCATATGCCGACTGCCAGCGGCATTATGCCTCGCTGCGCGGCGAATATCTTGCCAAACAAAGCAATGCCATTGACCGGAAAGAGATGGAAGAGTTCTTCGACTCGTGCGTCGAAGGCAATTACCGCCGTGTAGAGGCATTGTTCGACTATATCGAAGAGAAACTGGACGATGGGCACAAAGTAACCATCACCATCGCCGGATATGCCTCGCCACTCCACCGCAAGGACTACAACCAGACCCTCTCCGAGCGTCGTATTGCCAGCTTTATAAATATGATACGCGAATGGCGTGGCGGAATGTTCGCCGACGCTATGGATGACCGCCGTCTTGCCATCCGGCAGGAACCGCGGGGCGCCGTTCCGCCCACAGCCAAAAGCCAGTCGGCCGACCCCGTATACAGTCTTCAGGCTGCCTATGCACGCCATATTGAGATCATCTCCTGTGAGGTGAAATAATTATTTCTACACATTTTTTGTAAGATTTTGCCATGTTTTGCGTCATATATATGTAAGCTTTATTCAACTATATGAAGCAAGACCAATTCCTGAAACGAATAATGCCCCTGCAACCGAGGTTGCAGCTTGTTGCCGAGCACCTGCTCGGATCGGCCACCGAGGCCGAGGATGCGGTTCAGGATGTTGTCGCTTCGCTATGGGAACGACGTGCAGAACTTGACAGAATACTCAACGTGGAAGGCTACGCCATGAACTTCCTGCGCAACCACTGCGTAA
>ONYC01000086.1 GCA_900321975.1 uncultured Bacteroidales bacterium | reverse complement strand
TCGTAGGTCATCATCACCTCGGGCCAATGCACCATGGGAGCCATGGTGAAGACTAGGTTGTGACGGCCCAGCGAGAGAGTATCGCCCTCCTTGACCATCTGTAGCTTCTCAGGCTTGCTGCCGAAGAACTGCTCCATCATCTGTGCCGCCTTGGCGGTGCAGACCACCGTTGCCTGTGGATAGCGCAGCAGCAATGGGGCTATGAGGGCACCATGGTCGGGCTCCATGTGATTGACTATAAGATAGTCAAGCCGGCGGCCGTTGAGGGCGGCCTCTACATTCTCGAAGAACTGCTCGCTGACGGTGATATCGGCAGTATCAAGCAGGGCGGTCTTCTCGTCGAGCAGCACATAGCTGTTGTACGACACCCCGCGCGGTATGGGGTACACATTCTCGAAGAGGGCGGTGCGGCGGTCGCTGACACCAACATAGACAAGGTCTGAACTAATATTCTGGATATTGTGCATAGTATCTGTTATTTAGTTTACTTATTATTCTCATTTTTTATCATGCCTTGGAAGAGAGCATATCAATACGGGACTGCGGCAACCGGTATTCGTATAGTATCGCTCACAGTGTCGGCATCGAATGTGTATTTATACCGCGCATTGCCGGCAAAAACGCCATAACCTTCATTCCCATCCATAATGACGTTGCTATATGGTTGCCCCTGCTCGGCGAAAAAGGACGTCATGCTGGAGCTGCGCGCCACGCTGAGCAGATAGTTCCACCTTGCGGGAGTAACCGTCTCGGCACTGACCGTATACCAATGTTTGAACGGGGCAATCTCGTTGGTGTCCACCAGCTTCATAATAAACATCTCGACCGGATAGTTCTGTCCTTCGATATTGCGGTCGAGGAACATCAGTTGCGAATACAGATAACCACCCAGCGGTATATATGGGCATACATCGTTGGATGTAATTTCGCGTGCCGGCAGTATGAAATATGTGGTGGTAACCGTATCGATGGTGTCGATCTCGGCGGTCCACTCGTTGTAACGGGCTCCGCTGTCGCGGACGTTTACCGCAAGACTGTAGTAGTCGGCATAATCGGCATGGTCGTTGATATTGAAACGGGCAAGGTAGAAATTGAACGAAGTGCTTTCATATACTTTGACCGACATATCCTCGATCGCCGGCGGACGCGGCACATAGGTCTGCGCCTCAAGGTGGTGCCCGTCGGCGTCAACCGAAATCTGCAGCTGGTCGTCGGCCTGCAATGTATACGGGAAGAAATAGTTGCAGCCGCCAATGGAATCCGGCGTGTACGGGACACCGTTGACCGTAAGCGTCATATTGACACTGCCTGCAGGCTGGGCGTTAATGGTGTCGAGGAAGAAATGGGTATAGCTGAAGTTGACAAAGGCGCGCCGCCCTTCGGAGGGTACGCCGTTGAGCACCAACTGCCGCTCGCCCGCATCCACATCGAGCACCTTCTCGCACGATACCGCCATCAGCATCGAGGCAGCCAAGATTAATATTTTGACTATATTTTTCATTTGCTTGAATTTCTAAAAATACAGCGTATATGCCGCCGAGGGGATGATCGGGAAGAGCGAGAGCTGCATCAACGCCGAGGGGTACCCTTGGTAGCTGCTGGACGAGCTCTGGTAGATCATATATGGATTCTGGCGGTTATAGACATTGTATATGCTGACGTTGATAGTACGGCGGCAATGTTTGAACTTGCGATGGAAATTGGCGCCGAGATCCAGACGGTGGTAGTTTGGCATGCGGTAATTGTTTCGGCCTTCATGGACCGACAACTGGCCGCTCCCATAAGCATTGGCCGGCTGGTCGTAGTCTTCAGGCTCGTCGCTGGCAACCGGGTAGCGCTGGGTGGAGAGGGTGGCCGTGTTGCCCGTCGAGAACACCCAGGTGGCACTCACATCGCAGCGGTCGCTGAACTTATACGAGAGCACAATCGAAAGGTCGTGCCTGCGGTCATACTTGGCAGGGAACGGGTTGCCACCGTTGAGCACCTGGCCCTCGCGGTCGAACTGGCGCATGGTGCGGCTCCATGTGTAGCCCACCCAACCTGTAAGATCGCCAATCTCGCGCTGGACAAGGAATTCCACGCCGTAGCTCCAGCCGTCGCCGGCATATACCAGGTTCTCCCAGTGCTCGCTACTGCCGAAGAAGGTCGCGCCGTCCTTGTATTCAATCAGGTTTGACATTCGCTTGTAGTATGCCTCCACCGAGAAATCGGCTATTCCGCTGCGGCTGTAGAACACACCGCCGGCCACCTGATGGCTGCGCATGGGTTCCACACGGTTGGTCACCGGCACCCAGAGGTCGGTGGGAAGGCTTACGCTGGTGGTGGAGAGCAAATGCACATATTGCGTCATATAGGCGTAGCCCAACTTGAGAGAAAGGTCGTCGGTGAGCATCAGGCGGCCGCTGACACGCGGCTGGGGCGACCAGTAGAAGGTGTCCTGCACGCGGAATCCGCTGAGGTGCAAACCGTAATTGACCTTGAGGGCTTCGGTGATAGACCAATCGTCCTCGATGAACGCCACCATCTCGTTGGCCGGGACTATTCCGTTGAATATCGTGCTGTCGAGCCTGAAGGCTCCGTTCATCTGGACCGAGTCGTAGTAATCCACACTTCCGGTAGCGACTTCGGGCGTAAACCAATGGCGGGTGAAGTAGGTGCCGAATTTGACGCTGTGCTCGGGCAAAGGGCTGTAATCGAAATCGACGCGGGCGGTTGCCTCCTTTATACCGGAGCTGTAGTCGCCCTGCATTGTCGACGGAGCCGGGTCATCGGTTCCGGAAGTCTTCTCGATGCTGCCCACTATATTGTTGCGGTATTGGGTATAAGCCATCGAAGCATTCATGAAGAGTTTGGGCGAAAGCTGGTAGTTCCACCGCAACGATCCGATCATGTTGCCCCATCCATTTTTGAAGCCCATATACATATCCTCGCCCAACGAAGTCACGGTACGCACCTTCCCATGAACGAAATCCTCGCCGAGGTAGAAACTGCCATACAGGCGGCTCTTGTCGCTGAACTTGTGGGTAACCTTTGCGTTGAGGTCGTAGAAATAATAGCCTGCGTCGAACTTCGCGTTCTGAGCCACATCTGGGGCCGGCTCGTCGGTTTCGCTCGTCAGTTCGTTGATCCACATTATGGTGGGGATGAGGAACAGTTCGGCATAGGTACGTCGTGCCGACAGGCTGAAAGTGGTGCGCTCCTTGACGATGGGCCCCTCGAGGGTGAACTTGGCCGAGATGAGGCCTATCGAGGCATTGCCATGCACCTCCTGGTCGTTGCCGTTGTTCTGCGTGACGTCGAGCACCGAGCTCAAGCGGCCGCCGAAGCGCGCAGGGAATGATCCCTTATACAGCGTCACATTCTTCACGGCATCGGTGTTGAAAGCCGAGAAGAATCCGCCCAGATGGCTGACATTGTAAAGCGGGACCCCGTCGAGCAGGAAAAGGTTCTCGTCGGGGCCGCCGCCGCGCACATACATGCCGCTGTTGCCCTCCGAGCCGCTCTGCACACCGGGCATCAGCTGCAGGGCCTTGATGATGTCGGCCTCGCCGAACATCACCGGCACCGACTTTATCTTCTCCATCGTCATCTGCGTGGCACTCATCTGCGACGAGCGAGTGTCGCCCGGCCGCTCGGCGGTGATCACCACCTCGTCGAGCTGCACAGACGGTTTCAGCCTCACACTGATATTCCTGTTCTGAGTCAGGCGCATCGGGAACTGCTGCGGCTCATATCCGACATAACTCACCTTGAGCACGACCGAATCGTCCTTGAGCGTCAGCGAGTAGTGCCCATACGCATTGGTCACCGCCCCCTTTCCGCTGCGCGTGTCGAGTACAGTTGCTCCGATAAGAGTCTCGCCGGAAGCGGCATCGGTCACCGTGCCGCTGATTGTATGATTCTGCGAGCTTGCTATCGCAGGGAAGAAAAGCAAGAGGCCCAAAACAACCAACCGACCCACCGGGCGCACCCGCAGCGGCCTGTTTCTCAATATTGTTTTGTCCATAGCCATTTTATATAATCGTTTATGTTACCTTCAAATAACGAGCCATCGGCGAAATTATTTTATCGGCGGCAATTTTATGGGGCATGTAGATTCAATTCACACACGAGCAACTTATCCGTGTTCTGCCTCCCACCCAAGTCCGTGTTTGGTACGTCTGTTGTCCGCTTGTTGTCCGCTTGTTGTCCGGTTGTTGTCCGCTTTTAAAGCGGACAACAACCGGACAACAAGCGGACAACAAGCG
>ONYC01000053.1 GCA_900321975.1 uncultured Bacteroidales bacterium | reverse complement strand
CTCGATGATGAGTGCCATACCGAAGATAAGGCAGAGGAGCACGGGGGTCATCCAGCCGGCACCACCCTGAATGTACTTCTCTTTCAGGACCTGGTGGAACGAGCGAGTCTCGTCGTCATTGGCGGCAACTGTTTCTTCAACAGCTTCGGCCTCTTCGACAGCAGCTTCGGGGGCAGCGGCCTCATCGGTTGCGGCCACCTGTTCGGTACCGTCGGCAGGGGCGGCATCCTGGGCCATCACTTGGTTGAAGTTGGCAAATGTCAACAGTCCGACTATTGACATCAAAGCGATTACTTTTTTCATGATGTTGTTAGTGTGTTGATTATTAATTTGTTGTTGATATTTATCCACTTTGGGTTTATTTTGCAAATATACACATTTTTTATTACCCTGCAAAATAATTTCATTTTTTTCTGCCGTCGAGGGTCTCCATAAGTTCACGGAGTGGTGTTTTGTTATCTTCCGGCACGTCGATTGAATCGAATATTTTTTTTGCTGTTTGGAACTCGTCGTTGATATTCTTCTCCACAGTTGAATGCAGGTCCACGGTGTTGTAGATGTCCATCACGCGGCGCACTTTCTCCTCCTCGTCCATATTGTCTTTGGTGGCGAAAAGGTTCAGCAGTTCGTTTTTCCGGGTTTCGTCGCCGAGTTGCAGGGCCATTATCGGAAGGAAGCTGATTTTGTTGTCGCGGATATCCTGTCCGGTTTTCTTGCCGAATACGGCGGTGTCGCCGTATCCATCAAGCAGGTCGTCCTGCATTTGGAATGCCAATCCAAGGTGTATGCCAAAATTCCACAAGTTGTCAACCTCTTTCTTCGGAGCGCCTGCGTATAGTGCGCCGATCTTCAGAGCGCAAGCCAGAAGCACGGCGGTTTTCTGTCGGATCATGTCCAAGTAGGCGTCGAGGTTCACTTTCGCTAGGCCCAGGGTCTCGAAATTCATGTCTTTCTGTTGTCCTTCACACACCTCGATGGCTGTCTCGTTGAAGCAGTTGAGTATCTGCTGAAGGTGTGGAGTCGGTTGCCGCAGGAAGTAACGCCAGGCCAACGCATACATGGTGTCGCCGCTGAGTATGGCGGTATTGTCGCCCCATTTGGTATAAACCGTTGGTTTGCCGCGCCGCAGGGGCGATCTGTCCATAAGATCGTCGTGCAGCAAGGTGAAGTTGTGGAAGGTCTCGATTCCCAAAGCGGCATCGCGCACGCAGTCGGCCGAGCCGCCAAACATGGCGTTGGCCGCCAGCATCAGGGTGGGACGGATACGCTTGCCCCCAAGCCGCAGGGTATAGTCGATTGGCTCGTACAACTCGCGCGGTTCGGCCAGGAACACTTCGTGGTTGAATATTTCCTCGACCTGCGACAGGTAGTGTTTGAGGTTGTTCATTGTCTTTATCCTAGATATCTTATGTAGTCGGCCTTTCGCGGAGCGGCTGCCGGCAGTTCTTTGGCGCGGTAGCCGAGCACGATGTGGCCGATGCCTTCATAGTCGCCATCGACGCCTAGTTCCCGCAGAATGGCGCGACCCTCGTCTGAGTCGAACTCCTCCTTGGCCCGGTGAATCCAGCAGGAATCAAGCCCTGCGGCATTGGCGGCATTTGCAAGTTGGCAGAGGACCGCGCATCCGTCGTGGTGGTATGTAGGCACTGTCCGGTCGGCAAGCACGGCAAGCACCACCGGTGCGCCGTAGAACGGGTCGAATCCTTCGTTGGGCTTTTCGCCACGGGCGGCCTTAAGGCTGTTCCATATCCGTGCGTTCATATCCGAAAGGCGGTCGCGGAGGGTCCGGTCGCTGATGGCAAGTATTATAGGACTTTGCTTCCCATGTCCGGTAGGGGCATAAGTTCCGGCCTCGCAAACGGCCTCGACCAGTTCGCGTTCGGGCATACGATCCGAGAAGGCGCGGCACGAACGTCGCGTCTTCATGTTTTCCAATGCGGAGGTATTCATTGTTTAAGTGCGTTGAGCAGCGTGACAATGGCGGCAACGGTGGCGGCTGTCTGGGTGATGTTCTGCGTGTTGATGTTGCCGAGACCGGACGAGGCAAGCAGCTTGTCGACAAATGTACCGGCGTTGGCCGAGGTGATAAGACCTGCCGAACTGGCAATCAGACCGGTTGTGAAGGCTTTGCGGTAGGCGGTGTTGTCCTTGTTCTGCTTGAGGTTGGTGTAGGCGGTGGCAACAGCCAGAGCGTTGTTAAGGTTGTTGGCGTTGGTGAGGTCGACGGTGCCGGTGCTCTTGTACGAGCGGTAGAGGCCCTGCATGGCGGCGCCGCAGGTCTGGCCAGTGGCGTTGGCAACGGTGTCGCTCGAGGCGGCTGAGGCGAGTGTGGAGCACGACGCGAAAGTAAGGGCGGCAATGCACACGATGAGGAAGCTTAAACGTTTCATAATAATAGTATTTAAATTAATGTTCCTAATTATATTGAACTGCAAAGATACGAAACAATAACCAAACGACCAAAATATTTTTCCAATATTAACCACAAGCTATTGTTAACCAAATTATTATCCATCTAATGAAATTTCTTCCAAAAAAAACGAAAAACACCATGAAAAACCGCAAAAATACTACTTCTGTAACATATTGTAAATCAACATATATAACATATCATGTCTTACTCAACTCTTACTCAAGTCTAACTCTTCACCTACAAAACACTTACTTTAGTAAAACAAGAGCAAGTTTTGACTACTTTTTGATACAAATTAGAGAAGCCAAATTCTAATGCTTGTGGTTTTATTGCAGCGTTTTATCACACAATAAAACGGTTCGACGGACGTTATAAACAATATGAAGAAAAGGACAATACTGTTTGCGGCGGCGTTTTTGCTTTCGTTCGCCGCAGTGGGGCAGGGGGCGCTTGAACGCGGTGTGGGTGCCGAAGGAAAAGGCCTCGACGATTTGGCCGAGAGTTATTACCGCCAGGCGGCAGACACCAATCGGGAGGCGGCTCTGCGGTTGGGTATGTTGCTCGAACGCCGTGAGCGCTATCTCGAAGCAGGCTCATGGTTGGCCAGGGGCGATAGCGGTGCAGTGGCGATGGCCCATATAGCCCGCTGTCATACCGAACTCGGCCGTTGGAGTGATGCCAAGCAGGCGGCCGAAAAGGCTGTCGAATTGGCCGATGAAAGCGACAAAGAGGTGCGATCGAGCGCAATGGCGTCGCTTGCATTGACCTATGCGGCCGAAGAGAGCTATACCAACGCCCTCAGCTGGGCCCATAAGGCCGTCGAGGCCGACCCTCAGTCGGCGCGTGCCCTCAACGCCACGGGCATCATCCTTTTCCGTCGTGGAGACGACAACGGGGCTATTCAGCAGTTCCGCAAGGCGTTGCAGAAAGACCCTCAAAACACCGACGCCGTATTCAACCTCGGAACGCTCTATTGCTATCGTGGAAACCACGACCTGGCTATCAGCACCCTGCGCAAGGGATTGCAGCAGAACCGTCGCTCGACGAAGCTCTTCTATTGTCTTGGTTGGGCATTCATACTCAAAGGCGATCAGGCGAAAGCTATCGAGTGCCTCCAGAGTGTGATAGAGCTGGATTCAGGCTATGTTAATGCCTACAACCGCTTGGGCGACATCCATTTCGGCCGTGCCGAGTATAATCAGGCCATCGAACAGTACCGTCATGCCATCCGCATCGCGCCCGACCTTACCGAGGCTTATCGCCTGCTTGGACGTACCTATGCCGAGATGGGCAACTTTGGCAAAGCCATTACCGCCTACCAGAAAGCCGTAACAATCAATCCAAAGGATGCCGAAACCTATTGTCGTATAGCAGAACTCTATGCACACCAGAAGCAACCCAAGCGCGAACAGAGCAACTACAAGCGTGCCGCCCGTCTCGGTCATAAGGAAGCCCAGCAATGGTGTACCCGCCATGGGGTGACTTACTGATTGGATTTGACAAAAAAATACAGGGCGTTCCGAGATTCGGAACGCCCTGTTTCTTTTGATATATCTTCCTTCTTAGTGCAGGAAGGCAAGCAGGATACCGGCAGCCACTGCCGAGCCGACCACGCCGGCCACGTTGGGACCCATGGCGTGCTGCAGCAGGTAGTTGGTCTTGTCGTACTCCAAGCCCACATTGTTCGACACGCGGGCGGCGTCGGGAACGGCGCTGACGCCCGAGTTGCCGATGAGGGGGTTGATTTTGTTGCCTTCCTTGAGGAAGAGGTTCATAATCTTCACGAAAAGCACACCGCAGAAGGTGGCCACGATGAACGAGCCGGCGCCAAGGCCGAAGATCATCACCGACTTGCCGCTGAGGAACACCGAAGCCTGAGTCGAGGCACCGACGGTGATACCGATGAGCAGGGTGCAGATATTCACTATGGCGTTGGAGGCCACATCGGAGAGGCGCTTGGTTACGCCGCATTCCTTAAGCAGGTTGCCGAAGAAGAGCATACCCAGCAGGGGAAGGCCGCTCGGCACGATGAAAGCACAGAACAGAAGGCCGATGATGGGGAAGGTGATCTTCTCCAGTTTCGACACCTGGCGAGGAGGTTTCATCTTGATGGTGCGCTCCTTCTTGGTGGTCAAAAGGCGCATGATGGGCGGCTGTATGACAGGCACAAGTGCCATATAGGAATAAGCCGATACTGCGATTGCACCCATCAGGTCGGGAGCCAGCTGCGAGGATATAAAGATAGCCGTGGGACCGTCGGCACCGCCGATGATGCCGATTGCACCGGCCTCGTTGGGCATAAAGCCCAGGGCCAGAGCTCCCATATAGGCGGCGAAGATACCCACCTGGGCGGCAGCGCCGATAAGCATCAGCTTCGGGTTGGAGAGCAATGCCGAGAAGTCGGTCATTGCACCGATACCAAGGAATATCAAGGGTGGATACCAGCCGTTCTGCACACCGTGGTAGAGGATATTGAGCACCGAGCCGTGCTCATAGATGCCTATCTTCAACCCGGGGTAGAAGGGGATGTTGCCGATGAGCATACCGAATCCGATGGGGACCAGCAGCAGCGGCTCGAATTCGTACT
>ONYC01000082.1 GCA_900321975.1 uncultured Bacteroidales bacterium | reverse complement strand
GCAAAGGCTATCAGAAAATGAACGGTCACCGCGACTACTTGACCCAGATCAAGATTGACAGCATCAACTAATGTCTAACCGTTAAAACCAAGAAACAATATGGCACACAAAAAAGGTGTTGGTAGTTCCAGTAACGGTCGTGAATCCGAAAGCAAACGCTTAGGCGTCAAGATTTTTGGTGGTCAGAAGTGCGTCGCCGGCAACATCATCGTCCGTCAGCGCGGCACCGTCCACAATCCAGGCCAGAACGTCGGCATGGGCAAGGACCATACCCTCTACGCCCTAATCGACGGCGTGGTGAAGTTCCACAAAGGCCGTGAGGACCGCAGCTTCGTCAGCGTAGTCCCCGCCGAATAAGGAATCTCCGCAAGACAACAACCAGAGCCTTCCGCCCTCCGGCGGAAGGCTTTTGCTGTATCAACTCTCCATCTGGACGCGGACGCTTTCGCCGTGTATCTTTTCGAGGATTTCTTTGACGAAGGCTTGGTCGAGCGACAGGCCTTCGGCTTGTTGCAGGCGGTCGGCGAGGACGGCCTCCCAGCGTTTGGGCTGGTAAACGCTCATGCCGGCATCACGCTTGAGTGCGGACATACGACGCGAGACATCCATCCGCTCGGCCAGCAGACGCAACATCTCGTGGTCGAGTTCGTCGATGCGGCTGCGCAACGCTGACAGGTCGGGTGCCGCCGGTTGGTTGGCCGTCGGTTTCGGGAGAGAGGATATAAGTTCGGCCAGTGTCGAGGGCGTGAGTTGCTGCTGCGCGTCGGTAAGGGCGCATGTGGGGTGGGGGTGTACTTCGACCATCAGGCCGTCGAAGCCAAGCTGCATGGCGGCTTGCGCCACCGAGGGCACGAGGTCGGCGCGTCCGGCGATATGGCTGGGGTCGCATAGCAGGGGCAGCTCCGGCGCCAGACGCCGCATCTCCATGGGGACTTCCCAGAGGGGGTCGTTGCGGTAGCCGCGGTTGTCGTACATAGAGAAGCCGCGGTGTATGGCCGCCGATACTGTGATGCCGCACTGCTGCAGCCGCTCGATAGCACCCAGCCAGAGGCGCACGTCGGGATTCATCGGGTTTTTCACCATCACCTGGATACCGCTTTCCCTGAGGGCTTCGCTGAGTTCTTCGACCATGAAGGGATTGGCGGTGGTGCGGGCGCCGAGCCACACGTTGGATATATTGTGTTGGACGCACAGCTCGATATGCTCGGGACGGGCCACCTCGCAGCAGAAGGGGATGCCGTATTCGGCTTGCAGCTCCTGCATCCACCCCAAAGCAGGCTCACCAAGCCCCTCGAACCCCCCGGGGCGGGTGCGCGGCTTCCATACACCGGCGCGTATCATGGTGATGTCAGGTATATCGGACAGTTGGCTGGCAATATGCCGCAGTTGCTCGCGGCTCTCGGCGCTGCAGGGCCCGGCTATGATCAAAGGATGCTCCATATAATACGAAATCAGGCTGCAAAGATACGCATTTTTTTGCGAATAGAGCCTAAATATTTACAACTGCCTGCGGCGAGATATCAGTATGATTGCTGAGAGAGCAACGGCCAGGGTGATCAGTACGGCCCACCAGTTTATGGTGTCGGAATGTTCGTCGATAATGTAGTCGCCCAATATCATGCGGTCGGCGGCGACCATGTGCTCGGAGGTGCGGCCTCCGGGAAGCTCCGTGCGCCAGATGACGCGGGTGTTGAGATCCCAGCGGTCCAAAGCCCAATCGATTCCGGTGTAGGACAAGCGGTTGTCGTTGCTGCCGATGTCGCCGATGAAGGACAATTCGGGAAACTGATGACAGACGTTACCGAACGACTTGCGGTTGTCGGGCAGGTCTGCCAGGATGAGGGCCAGCAGGGTGTCGTGATAGCTGTAGAGCAGGGCGCGTTGGGCGCTGTCGCAGAGGGCGGAGTAGGCTTCCATCTCTTTCTCGAAGAGGCAGTGGTCCCACCACTTGACATATTTGGTGTTCAGATTGTCGAGCAGCGAGTAGAGGTCGGTGCCGGTCCAGTCGTCGGGCAGTTCGTTGCAGGAGAGGAGCAGGCGCTGTTCGTCGGGGGTGAGATAGTCGGAGATTGGCACCGGTAGGCTGTCGAGCTGCGGGAAACGCGCCGTGTAGCGGTAGCGGGTGGTGAACCAGCGGAAGCTTTTCCTGACGGTTACCTCGGGTTGCAGCAGACGTGGCATGCTGTCGATGTGGATGGTCCAGCTGTCGCGGAACATATCGATGGTGTATGCATATCGCATAGTATCCTTCTCGCTGCGGAAATCGAAGACCACTGGGGTGTCGAGGGTGTCGGTCTGCCACCCGGCGAAGCAGTCGGCAGTATTGCTGGCGAGCACCTGGCGTTTGCCGTCGAGGTGACGGTTGACGCTGTCGGTGGCCACATAGTGGACGGCGCAGGAGGAGATGAGCAGCGAGGCTGCGGCGAGGATCAGGGTTGTGTGTTTCATATTAATGTCATTGTTTTATGGTTGCGTAACGAATTTTGGTAGCCTGCCAGCGGGGCAGGAAGATCACCGTGTGCCGGACGGACGGTGGCGCTGACGGTTTCGGCGAGGGTGGGGGAGTGGGTTGAGCTGGTGTTCAGGAAGGCCAGCGGTGATGCGGCCAGAAGAATGCACACGGCGGAGGCCAGCAAAGTCTGCTGCCGGCGGCGTACAAGCAGGCGGTGGTGAACCTGAAGGAGTACCTCGTCGGTACCAGGTGCGTCGGTGCCGGATTGGCGCACCATTTCTATCATTTTATTGTATTCCATATCGTTTTAGTTTTTCCCTTACGGTGTTGCGGGCTGCCCAGAGGTTCGCTTTCACCTGGTCGAGGCTTTGCCGGACGGCAAGAGCTGTTTCCTCGGCAGTGAGACCTTCAACTTCACGCAGTTGGTAGACGACGCGCTGCTTGGGAGGAAGTCCGGATATGATGCCCCGCAGCAGCCAGGCCAGTTCGGCGGCCTCCATTGCATCGGCCTGTACGGCAGGTTCTGACAGCGGCAGCGCTGCCCGCAGGCGACGGTGGCGACGGAGCTCGTCGTAGCAGCGGCGGCAGCAGATGGTATAAAGCCAGGTGGACACAGAGTGCTGAGGGTTGTAGCGGCGCGCATGGGTCCAGAGACGGATGAAAGTCTCCTGCACCGCATCATCGGCCGCCGCATGGTCGGGAAGAATGCAGTATGCCAGCCGTTGCAGCCGCCCGCGGTAGCGGGCCACTAGCTCGGCGAACGCCTTCTCGTCACGCTGGGCTGTAAGGGCCACGAGCTCTATGTCGTTCTTGTCGTTCATCTGCCTGTTATACGTCCGGCGGGGATGTAGGTAAAATATGCGTTGCAAAAATAGCAACTTTTTTCTAAAAACGTGTAATAAATGATTCTCGTATGCGTTATTACCAAAAAACACAAACAAGAATAAAAGATGAAAAAAACAGGTCTTATTATCGGAATCGTGGCCGTGCTGGCCATCATAGTGCTTTGGGGCATCAGCGTCAACAACCGTCTGGTCACCGCCGACGAAGGTGTGCAGCAGGCATGGGCGCAGGTGGAGAATGTCTACAAGCGTCGCGCCGACCTTATCCCGCAGCTGGTGGCCACCGTGCAGGGTGCTGCCAACTATGAAAAAAGTGTGCTCACCGAGGTTACCAACGCCCGTGCCGGCGTGGATAACGTGAAGGTGGATCCCTCGCAGCTCACCGAGGAGCAGGTTGCCGCCTACCAGAAGGCTCAGGACAACCTCTCGAAGGCTGTGGCCAACACCATCAAAGTAACCGTCGAGCGTTACCCCGAATTGACTGCCACACAGGGCTTCCGCGACCTGCAGACCCAGCTTGAGGGCACCGAGAACCGCATCACCGTCGAGCGCGGCAAGTTCAACGAGGCTGTTCAGGCTTACAACACCTCGCTGCGTCGCTTCCCTGCCAGCATCATCGCCGGCATCTGCGGCTTCCAGAAGAAGGGCTATTTCAAGGCCCCCGAAGGCTCGGAAGAGCCCGTGAAGGTGGAATTCAACTTCTAAAAGGCCTATAGTAACTATAGCGCCTATAGTGAATATATACAAATGCCCGCAATGAAACGTCTCGCTGCCATACTGCTGATGCTGCTGGTGCTTGGAACTGCCAGTGCCGAGTGGTTGCCCGAAAAGAGCAACCGTCTGGTGAACGACTATTCCGGCATTCTTACGGAATCGCAGTGCCAGGCGCTCGAACAGCGTTTGGTGGCCTTCAACGACAGCACTTCGAACCAGGTGGTGATCATCATCACACCCACCATCGAGGGCGATGACGAGGATGCCGCTGCGCAGCGCGTCGGTCAGCGTTGGGGTGTCGGGCAGGAGAAGTTCGACAATGGCGTTGTAATCCTCATCAAAAGCAAGACTCACGAAGAGAACTGGGGCGCAGTGGCCATTGCCACCGGATATGGGGTCGAAGGAGCGCTTCCCGATGTGTTCTGCAAGCGCATTATCGACGACCACATGATAGGCCCGCTGGGCGACGGCGACTACTATCGTGCATTGACGCAGGCCCTCGACGTGATGCTACCGGTGCTGGCCGGCGAATACAGCTATGCCCAATACCGTGCCGACGAACGTCGCGAAGGTCTCATCGCCCTCGCCGTGCTGCTGGGCTTTATGACGTTGGTTGTGGTTGTTCTGGTTATTGTGGCCAAGAAGCACCCCAATCAGTGGCGTAACAACGGCAGCGGAGGTGGTGGCACCTATTTTGGCGGTCCCGTCGGAGGCACATGGGGCAGTGGTACATGGGGCGGCGGAAGCTGGGGCTCCTCCGGCGGTTTTGGAGGCTTCGGAGGAGGCAGTTTCGGCGGAGGCGGTGCCTCCGGCCGGTTCTAGGATACAATCTAGTATAGATAGGGCCGCCGCACTGATGTGCGGCGGCCCTTTTCTTTTTTTACCATTTTTATTGATATGGCAATAAATATTTTTTCTTGGTCGGGAGAGGTGGGCCGTCGTGGGCGGTTCGGGAGGGGGCAACCATGTGCCAGGTACCACTGTTGTCCGCTTGTTGTCCGGTTGTTGTCCGCTTGTTGTCCGCTTTTAAAGCGGACAACAAGCGGACAACAACCGGACAACAAG
>ONYC01000050.1 GCA_900321975.1 uncultured Bacteroidales bacterium | reverse complement strand
TTCGAATCGAAGAACAATCGAAGAACGATCGAAGAACGATCGAAGAACAATCGAAGAACGGTGGTAGTTGATAGGTAGAAGATAGGGGGAAGATAGGTCTTTTTAAACATTTGTTAGTAAAAAATGTTTGGTGGTTTCGAGACTTTTGCGTATCTTTGCACTTTAATAAAATTTTACAACGATGGATACAATAGTTATCTTAGACTTTGGTTCTCAATACACTCAGCTAATTGCACGCAAGATTCGCGAGGCTAATGTCTACTGCGAAATCCACCCCTTCGACAAGGTTCCGCCCCTGACGTCCGACGTGAAAGGCGTTGTTTTTTCGGGCAGTCCCTACAGCTGTAACGCCGCCGACGCGCCGGTGCCCGACATGAGCGGCATCAAAGGCAAGCTGCCGTTGTTGGCCGTGTGCTACGGTGCACAGTATCTGGCCAAATGGGGCGGCGGTCGCGTCCAGCAGAGCAAGATCCGCGAGTACGGTCGCGCCAACCTGAGCTTCATCGATAGTTCCAACCCCCTGATGAAGGGTGTCCCGATGGGAAGCCAGGTGTGGATGAGCCATGGCGACACTATCGAAGTGCTCCCCGAGGGCTATAAGACCATCTGCTCGACCGAGAATGTGAAATATGCCGGCTATCAGATTGAAGGCGAGCCGACCTACGCCATACAGTTCCACCCCGAGGTGCATCATTCTACCGACGGTGTGCAGTTGCTCCGCAACTTCGTTGTCGACATCTGCGGCTGCCGTCAGGAGTGGACGCCCGAGAGCTTTATCGAGACCACTGTGGCCGAACTACGGGCCAAAGTGGGCAGCGACAAAGTGGTGCTCGGCTTGAGTGGCGGTGTCGATTCGACCGTCGCCGCCGTGCTGCTCAACCGTGCTATCGGCCACCAGCTGCATTGCATCTTCGTCGACAACGGCCTGCTGCGCAAGAACGAGTTCGAGGGGGTCCTCGAGTCGTACCGCGATATGGGCCTCAACGTGAAGGGTGTCGACGCCAAGCAGCGTTTCTACGACGTGCTGGCCGGCGTAACCGACCCCGAGAAGAAGCGCAAAGGTATTGGCAAGACGTTCATCGACGTGTTCGATGCCGAAGCCAAGCTGATTACCGACGCCAAGTGGTTGGGACAGGGTACGATCTATCCCGACGTTATCGAGAGTTCGAGTGTCAAAGGACCCAGCCAGACAATCAAGAGCCACCACAATGTAGGCGGACTGCCCGACTATATGAAACTCAAACTGGTCGAGCCGCTGCGCTCGCTCTTCAAGGACGAGGTGCGCCGTGTGGGCCGCCAGCTGGGCATCAAGGACGAGCTTATCGGCCGTCATCCTTTCCCGGGCCCCGGCCTGGCCATCCGCATACTCAGCGACGTAACGCCCGAGAAGGTGCGCATCCTTCAGGAAGTGGACCATATCTTCATCCAGGGCCTGCGCGATGCCGGCCTCTACGACAAAGTGTGGCAGGCGGGCGCAATGCTGCTTCCGGTACAGAGCGTTGGCGTGATGGGCGACGAGCGCACCTACGAGAGTGTGGTGGCGCTGCGCGCTGTGGAGAGCGTCGACGGTATGACTGCCGACTGGAGCCACCTTCCCTACGACTTTATGGCACGCGTGTCGAACGAGATCATCAACCGCGTGAAGGGCGTGAACCGCGTGGTTTACGACATCAGCTCGAAGCCGCCTGCAACCATCGAATGGGAATGATTATGAAACGACTACTGTCAATATTTGGATTTGTCCTTACGGGACTCGTGGCCTGGTCGCAGGCTCCCGGCACCACACCTGTGGTGGTGAGCCACCAGACACAGATGCTTCACGGCCGCAAGTACTACGTCCATATCGTGGAAACCGGACAGACGGTCTATTCCATATCCCGCGCCTATAAGGTGCAGAGCTACGATGCCGTCACGCATGTCGACATCCACTATCTGCATGCCGGCGACACCGTGTGGCTACCCTGCAGGGGACAATTCAGCGAAGCCGCGCAGGAACTTCCGTCACAGGGCAACCAGGAAGTCAGGAACAACCAGAACGAGCATCCTGCCCAGAGCGAGCAAGCTGCCCCCCAGCAGCCGCAGATAAAGGCCAAACCCGTCCGCAAGGTGGGCAAAACCGTAAAGGTGGCCGTCATGATGCCGCTCCACCTAGACCAGATTGACCAAGTCTCCACCTCGAAATTCGATGTCGAGCAGCGCGGCAAGAAAGTTTACCGCCAGTTCGAATTCATTGAGTTCTACGAAGGGATTCTTTTGGCACTCGACCGGCTTGAGGAACAGGGGATAGGCGTGGAGCTCAACGTGGTCGACGTGTCGGGCAACAGCGCCGATGCCGTCGAACAGGCTTTCGTAAGCCACAATGTGGCGCAGAGCGACATGCTGGTGGCCCTGCTGTTCCGCGACGCTTTCGACCGTGCCGCCCAACTTGCACAGCAGGCAGGCATATATATAGTGAACCCGATGGCGACAAGGAGCGACATCTGCAGCGAAAACCCCTACGTGGTGAAGCTGCAGCCGTCGATCCAGGGGCAGATAAGCCTCATGCTCAAGAATATGAAGGCCGAACGGCCTAACGCCCACCTCTATATCATCCATTCGGGCACCGATGCCGACAAAGCCGTTCGCGAGGAGTTGAAACGTCAGCTCGACGAGCGCAAGGATATCAAGTACACCCTTTTCAACTGGTCGCAGAACGCCAAACTGGCTTCAACCCTCAAGGCAACACCTGGTTGCAACGTGGTGAGCATCTATGCCGGCAAGAGCGACCAGACGCGAATCTATGTCAGTTCGCTGCTCAACCGCCTCAGTGCCTTCAAGAACCACACTCCTACACTCTACACGCTCAACGACCTGACCACAGAGATCGGTGATATCGACTTCGCCCAGCTGCAGTTGCTGAACTATCACACCTTCAGCACCTCGTGGGATATGACCAATCAGGTGCATACCGACTTCCTGCAGGCATACCGCGAACGTTTCGCCACCGAACCGATCACCCAGTTGGCCACTATGGGCTATGACCTTATGCTCTATCTTGTCGGCGGTCTTGCCCACAAAGGGGCCGACCTCTGGCAGAATACCGAGCGCCTGAATCCCCAAGGGCTGCTGCAGCCGTTACACCTGGTGCGCAGCGGCGCCGGATTGGAAAACGACCGTGCCCAGCTCTACCGTATGGACAACCTTCGGTTTGTGCCGGCAATACTGAAATGACCGCCAATGGAATATCAACAAACTATCAATAAGGAGTTCCGCCTCACAGGACCCGGCTTGCATACAGGCCGCACGGTTACTGTGACGGTGAAGCCCGCACCCGAAAATTTTGGTATCGCTTTCCGACGTATCGACCGTATCAATATCGTAACCCAGCCGGCGCTTGCCGACAGGGTGGGCGAGACCTCGCGTGGTACCACCATCGGCAGCGGTCGTCAGACGATTGCTACGGTGGAGCACCTGATGTCGGCCCTCCACGGTATGTGTGTGGACAACGCTCTGGTCGAGCTCGACGGCGGCGAGGTGCCTATCCTCGACGGCTCGTCGCGCCCGTGGATGCTCCAGCTGGTGCGTGTGGGTGTCCGTCAGCAACGTGCAGAACGGCACACGATCAATTTCCCGGAACCGTTGCATTTCGAGTTTGCAAAGACTGGATCCGTGTTCGACCTCGAGCCTGCCGAGAAGTTCTCGGTACATTGTGAGATTGACTTCGCCGACTCGGTCATAGGCCGCCAGACAGCCGATATGAACGATTTCTCGGAATATGCGGCCAGCATCTCGCCCTGCCGCACCTTCGTGTTCCTCCACGAGGTGGAGCCGCTGTTGCACCTCAACCTTATCAAAGGAGGTTCGCTCGACAACGCTCTGGTGTTTGTCAACAAGGAACTCACCTCCAAGCAGCTCAAACGTCTGGCGAAGACGTTCAAAAAGGACGTCAGCCACTTCAAGGTGCACGACGGTGTGCTCAACACCACCGACATCTATTTCCCCAACGAACCGGCGCGCCACAAGTTGCTCGACTTCGTCGGTGATATCCGTCTCGTCGGGTATCAGCTCAATGCAAAGTTCAATATCTACAAGCCCGGCCATAAGGCAAACAATGCTTTCGCCAGGTATTTGATGGATTATATCAAAAAGAATAATTTATAAGAAATGATACTTTACGACCTTCATCCCAATGCCAAGATTGGCCAGAATGTTACAATCTCGAACTTCTCAACCATCTGCGACGATGTCGAGATTGGCGACGGCACTTGGATTGGCCCCAATGTAACGATATTTCCCGGTGCCCGTATCGGCAAGAACTGCAAGATATTTCCCGGCGCAGTTATCGCGGCTGTGCCGCAGGACCTGAAATTTGCAGGCGAATATACAACCGTGGAGATTGGCGACAACAACGTAATCCGTGAGTGCTGCACCATCAATCGCGGTACCGCCGCCAGCGGCAAAACGGTTATCGGCAATAACAACCTGCTGATGGCCTATGTGCATATCGCCCACGACTGTGTGGTGGGCGACAACTGCGTGCTGGCCAACAACGCCACTCTTGCCGGCCATATCATCCTTGGCGACTATGTCATCCTTGGCGGCAAGACAGCCTGCCTGCAGTTTATCCATATCGGTTCGCATGTCATAACCCAGGGTGGTGCCTTAATCGACAAAGATATACCGCCGTTTGTCCGTGCGGCACGCTATCCGATTCAGTATTGCGGAATCAATTCGCTGGGTCTCCAGCGTCGCGGATTCTCTCGCGAGAGTATCAACAACATAGCCGATATCTACCGTTATATCTTCCAGAAAGGACTGAATGTGAGCGACGCTGTCGAGCAGGTGAAGGAGCGCTATGGCCATACCGACGAGGGCAAGCAGGTGCTGGCCTTTATTGGCAACGCCCAGACGGGTCTGCTGAGCGGATACAAGACAACAAGAAAGGCGGGTGAATAATCACCCGCCTTTTTTTATTTCCTGTAGAAATACAGTTCGTTGAGGGTTCTCACCTTCACTTCTGCACGGCCTACGTCGGCCGACGGGTCGGCAGGTATCAGTTTTGTTGTCAGTTTCTGACCGGAACTGAGGTCGAAGAAGTTCGTTGTGAAGTGGCCGTCGATATGAGGATCGGTGTCGATATATACGTCGTATAGGTCGCTTTCGGCTTTGATCGTTACCACCAGGCTGCCGTCGCTTTGCCACGACTGGCTAATGCGGTACTTGGGGTCAGGGTATTGGCGATCCTTGGGATAGGTGCTGTAATAATGCTCCCAGAAGCCGAGGTCGGCATTGTCGGCATAGAGTGCCTGCGCCCGGTAGTGCAGGGCTTTCCAGTTGCCGTAGTAGTCAATCGAGCTCCACGAGGCCACAGGCCAGCAGTCGTTAAGCTGCCAGTAGAGAGTGCCCATGCAGTGGGGCTGCTGTTTGATATGCTGGTATATACCGTAGCCGGTACCCCAGGCCTGCAGCAGTTGGGAGACGTAACAGTAGTCCTCCAGCGGCAGGCTCTTGCTGTCGAAGCCGTAGTATTGCCTCATGGCCTTGTCGATGATTTCGCGGCCGCGGCCGTGTTTCTGGTGGCTGCGAAGGGTGGGGGAGTCGATATTCAGCTGGTCGTCGGGACAGAAGCGTCGGATGGTGCTTATCATAGGATAACTCTGGAAACCATATTCACTCATAAAGCGGCCGGTCTTTTCAGCATATTTCTCGAAAGGCTCTTCGCCCCACCAGACACCCCAGTAGTGGCTGTCGCCGTGGGTGACGCATTCGGGGTGCCCCCAGCCGTAGAGTGGCGAGGTGGCGATGTAGGGCCGCTGCAGCGGGTCGCAGTCTTTAACCGCCTGCGCCAATATACTGGTGTTACTAAGGTTGCTGGTGGGACTATATCCAAAAATGGTGTCGATGGCTTTCTCTAGCCTTGCACGCTGTTCTGGGCTCCAGTTATATACCCCCTGCCAACCCCAGTCTTCCCATCCGTTCTTCACCTCGTTGTTGCCGCACCAAAGGACGACGCAGGGGTGTTTGGCAATACGGCGGATATTTTGATAAGCCTCTTCTTTGATGCTTTCCAACATTTCATGGTCGTCGGGGTAGAGCATGGTGGAGAAGTTGAAGTCCTGCCACACCATAAGTCCCAGCGAGTCGCAGAGGTCGTAGAAGTAGTCGTGCTCGTAGATGCCGCCGCCCCAGACACGCAACATGTTGAATCCAGCCTCCTTGGCCGAGCAGAGCAGCACGCGGTAGCGTGCACGGTTGGCGCTGTCGTCCACGGGGAAGCTATGGACGGGTATCCAGTTGGCTCCCTTTATAAAGACGGGCTTGCCATCGCGATAGAATGTGAAGCTCTGTCCAATGCTGTCTTGCTCTTGGTGCAATTCGACTTTGGATATAGTACTTACAGTGTCTATGGTTTCTATAGTGGGGCGCTTGTTGGTGATATACACCGGTTTCCAGATGCCGCAGGTGGGCAGCTTTGGGCCCCAGTCCCAGCCTTGCTGGTAGGGTGCTATGCGGGTGAAGGCGCGGCGGTCGGGCAGATGGATGCCGTACTCCGCTTCGCGGACGCTGTCGTCCAGTGGGTCGAACATTAGCATTATTGGCATCGAGTCCTTGTAGAGGTAAAGCTCTTTCATCTGCTTAACGCCAGGCATGGGAACCTCGTATCTGCAGAACATGTTGTCCATCAACCAAATGTTTTGTGGCACAATCACTACGCCGTTTATGGTGTCGTCCGGATATGGGTTGCCAATCCATAAAGTTACATTTCCGGCCAGACCTTCAAACACCAGCCAGAGGGTGTCGCCCTCAGGCAGTTTATCGTAGTGGAGATAGGTGCGGTATATCCATGTGCTGTCTCCCACCCATTGTACCGAGTCCTCGATTGAGCCATAGTATGGGTCGGCAATGATACCATTGGCCATCAGGTCGGTATGAATAAAGCCCGGCACCTTGGCTGGATACCACTGGTTGTTGTACTCGAACTGCCAATCGGTCAGCTCCACTTGGTCGAGTCGCTTTTGACAGGAAAAGAAAGCCAGTGATATTCCGAGGAATACCACTGGCATAATGGCGTTGATGCGTCTCATTGTACGATGAGTTTGCGGGCCACGCGCTGGCCGCCATTGTCGAACACGACAGTGTAGGCACCGGCAGCGAGGCGGCTGGCGTTGATGGTGTAGACAATCGAGCCGGAAGCCTGCAGGCTGCTGGTATGCACGGTGCGGCCGCTCTGGTCGATGATGCTGACGTTGTAGCTCTCGCCGGCGGCGAGGTCGATAATCATCTTGGCATCATCGGTTGCGGGGTTGGGGGCGAACTGGCCAAAGCGCTGCTCGGCATCGACGGTCTCGATAGCCACCGGCGGGTTGGGATTGTTGCCAAGGTAGAAGTTGAAGTAGCCGCCTTGGTCTGCGGTCATGGGCTTGGTGATAGTCTTGCCGGCGTTGCTGGTGGCACTGATATAGTACTCGATCAGTGTGTATTCGCCGTTGAGAATGCCGGTGGTGGGCAGGTCGCATATGAAAGGACCGCCGTCGCACGAGGGGCCCATGGACATATCCACACTGTGCCATTCGCCGCTGTCGATACGGTAGTAGACCTTGGCTTCGGCGATACCGTCGACGTTGTTGATCAGAGCCTCTATATGGGCGTCCTGTGTGTTGTAGGTCGTACCGGTATTACCATGCAGGTTGTTGTGCAATATACGGATAGGGTGCTCGGCAGGAATCTGCTTGGTGATGCAATGGATAGCACCGCCCGAGCCGTCGAAATCACGCACGTCGACACAGTAGATGGTATAGCCGGGGTAGGCTTTCTTCAGCTGTTCGATATTGTCGCGGTCCCATGCGGCGGTGGGCAACCCGTCGCTTCCCACGGTCGAGAAGCAGGGCTGGATGATAAGGTTGTTGACGAAAGTATGGTTCGAATAGGTGCG
Organism: uncultured Bacteroidales bacterium; assembly: GCA_900321975.1. Lineage (GTDB taxonomy): Bacteria > Bacteroidota > Bacteroidia > Bacteroidales > P3 > Colimorpha. The sequence goes on along the minus strand of ONYC01000050.1, from coordinate 4,548 downwards.
TGTATACCGGGAGTCGTACTGCGACTGGCTGGTGAAGTTGCCACCATTGTCGGTCGACGGGAAGGGGATGAAGTTGCTGCGGTAGTTGTCGCCGAAGTAGCTCTCATAGCTGCAGAGGGAATCCATATTCTTCACTCCCACCTTGTAGTCGTGCCAGTTGTAGTAGATGCCGGGCATCTTGCTGAAGACGAAGGTGTTCTCGTCGCGCATATCGGCATAGAGGTCCACATGGCCTGTGCCACCGTCGTATTTGAATGCGGTCATAATGTATGTGGCGCGGGGGCCGATAAGGGCTTCGAGGCTGTCCTTTACCTGGGCGTTGGAGAGTCTGGGCTTGGTGCTGTAGGTGATGGTGTTGGGATTTGAACCGTTCCAAGTCAGCTGGCCGTAGGTGTCGTAGTTGTTACCATAGATGGCATCGCTCGAAAACACCATGCCGGCACCGTCGACCAGGCAGTTTCCGCCCTCCCACTCGATCATGGTCGTGTAGTTGGGCAGACCGAACTGACGCTCGATGTAGACGGGCAGTGAGTCGTCGAGTGCACGTCCGGGATAGTACTCGAAGTCGAGCATGCCCAACGTATCGCCGTCACCGTAGTAGAAACAGATGGGACCGCAGTCGCGATACCAGAACGAGTTGCCGGGGGCTTCGAGGAAGCGTATGTTGCTGCTTCGCAACCCCATGTTCTGCAGGCGGTTGAGCACGGCAGTGGTGTCGCTGAAGTTCTCCACGCGCACCCACGCTTGGGCACCTCCCATCTGTATGGCGTCCATCAGGTAGTAGGCCACATCGCTGAAACTGCTCGAGTTGTCGAGCACGGCGACATAGGGGCCCACCCCTTCTTCCTGCCATTGACCACTCGCATAGCGGTAGTATTGGGCCACGCCGGGCACCAGCGGGTCGGCCATCCATGTGTTGACGCCCTGATGGTTTTCGGGTTCATAATAATAATATGGTGTAACCACCACGGCCTGCACCTCCTCCCATTCGCCGGGGAACCAGAACGATGTCCGGGGCATACCGGAAGTGCTCTTTGCTTCGCCCTTGGTGGCAGCAGCCTGCGGGATGCCGCTGGTGAGGTGGCGCTTCGAGATGTCGCGTTTCTGCACCGTCTGGCGCCACTGACGCATCATCTCGCTGTTGGCCTTCGTCGTCTGGGCGGCTGCGCCCATGGTGAGGAGCGATGCCGCCAGCACTAAGAATATCTTCTTCATTTGTCTTCTATGCTTGACTATCTATCTGATTGACTACTTTTTGAGCGAGAGGATTTCGCGTGCCTCGTCGCTGGTGGCCACCTGGCGGCCGAGCAGCTTGGCCATGCGCACCACCTTGTCGACAAGCTCGCCGTTGCTCTTGGCCAGCACGCCGCGCTCGAGGTAGAGGTTGTCCTCGAAGCCCACGCGCACGTTGCCGCCCATGACGATGGCGGGGGCGGCGAGGGTGAAGGCGTTGCGGCCGATACCGGTGGCGGTCCAGGTGCTGCCGGCGGGGATGTTCTTTACCATCCACACCAGGTTGTCGACACTGGCCGAGGTGCAGCCGAGCACGCCGAGCACGAAGTTGAACTGCATCGGGACGAGCGGCAGCGGGTTGCCGTCGGGACCGGCGACGCCGAAGGCGCTGGGCACCTGACCCTTGCGGGCCATGTGGACGATGGTCTCGAGGTGGCCCATCTCGAAGCACTCGTATTCGGGCTTGATGCCTTTCTCGATCATGCGCTTGCCGAAGGCACGCATGGTGGGCATGGTGTTGTCGAAGATATCGTCGCCGAAGTTGCAGGTGCCGCAGTCGAGGGTAGCCATCTCGGGCACGGGGGTGGTGTTGGTCGAGTCGAGACGCTCGTCGGGGGTCATGCCCACGGCACCGCCGGTCGAGGGGATAAGGATCACGTTCGGGCACTCTTTGAGGATGGCCTCGGTGCACTCCTGGAAGCGCACATGGCTCTGGGTGGGTGTGCCGTCGTCTTCGCGCACATGCAGGTGGACGATGGCGGCGCCGGCATCGACGGCGCTTTTTGCCTCACGCACAATCTCTTCGACGGTGTAGGGCACGTTGGGGTTCTGCTCTTTGGTAACTTCTGCGCCACAGATGGCGGCGGTGATGATCAGTTTGTCCATTGTATTGTTATTTATTGATTCTATATTTATTTAAAAGAAAGTGCAAAGATACGAAATAAATTCCAATTGCTGGCGTCTATTTTATAATTGATTAAGTAACAGTCCCGAAAGGGTTCCGCCGCAGCTGTCGTGCCGCGCACCGGTAACGCTGGCCAGTGTGTTCCGTTCGCCGCGCAGGCGCAGGTAGCCCAGCAGGGCGAAGACCACCGCCTCTTTGTATTCGACGGTCAGCCGGTCGGGCACCGTAACCGTTGTCTGCGGAGCGTATTGCTCAATTAGTTCTATGAGGTTCCGGTTGAAGGCTCCGCCACCGGTAACCAGCAGTGTGCCAACCTTTTCGTCGGTAAGCACCCGTGCTATCTGCCACGCTATGTGCGAACTCACGGTGGCCAGCAGGTCGCGCACCAGCGCCTCGTCGCGCATCCCCAGCTCAGCGTCCACAATTGGCCAGAACTGCTCCACAAACCACTCCTTGCCCAGCGACTTGGGTGCCGGCAACGAGTAATATTCCAGATTGTCGAGTCTGGTTTTCAGGCATGTGCGGCAGTATCCGCGGCGGGCGTGGCTGCCGTCGGGGTCGTAGTCGAGCCCCAGCATCGAGGCCAGGCGGTTGAGGGCCATGTTGCACGGACAGATGTCGAAGGCTATCCTCCGGCCGTCGGCATCGTAACTGATATTTGCTATCCCGCCAAGGTTGAGGCAGGCGTCATACTGGCCGAAAAACAGCTTGTCGCCTATCGGTACCAGCGGCGCTCCCTGCCCGCCGAGGGCCACGTCGAGGGTGCGGAAGTTGCTGATTACCGGCAATCCGCATTCGGCGCTTATGGCGTCGCCGTCGCCTATCTGGGTGGTGAGCCCCAGCTGGGGGCGGTGGAAGATGGTGTGCCCGTGCGAGGCCACGGCCTCCGCCGCGGGCTTGCCTACCATAAAGTCGCGCACCAGCCGGCCGAGGTAATGTCCCAGCTCGACGTTGGCCAGCGCATATTCGTAGGCCGAAGCCTGCTCGAGGTTCGCCAGCCGCCTGCGCCAGTCCTCAGGGTAGGGGACGGTGGTGGCGGACAGGATACGGTAGCCGCTGCCGTCGATATCGCACATCGCCAGGTCGACCCCGTCGAGCGAAGTGCCCGACATCAATCCGATAATAACCATTTTCTGTCCAATTTTTACCTTAATAACGTCCCGCCGGATAAAATATTGCGTGAAAGGGTAGGGGCGGAAATTTCCGTTCTAAGCGACTTTCTCGTCAATCTGTACGTCCGACCGCCCCCGGGGCGAGAACGTCGATTCTGGGCGATTTCCGGCTATTCACTTTTGTAAACACCAACCGCCCGATTTACAACGATACAATTGTAAATCATCGCAAAATCTCACAATGTTACATTTGTAAATTAACACCAATCCGTAAAAGTTATTAAAATATGTTAATTTTGGGAATACGTATACTTATGTTAATTATAATTCAGTATGTTATATGTTGTAATATAAAGTTATACTTGCATATAATTGCAGGTTTTTGTCTGTTGGGATGATGCTGAATTGTAATGATTATATCTATCTTATATACTTTTGTTTATGATGGTAATATTAAACCAATAGTTTTGGTAGTAAATCCAAATACAAATGTAATCGCCAACAAACTATTTTGCGGAATGAAAAAATATGTGTACTTTTGTAATTCAAAAACTCGAACGATACAAATGTAAGATTATGATAAACAGGATAAATCTTATTTTGCGGGCCAAAAATATCACCGCACGGCAGTTTGCAGAAGAAATCGGAATCCAGCCCTCCGGAATGTCGCACATTCTGGGTGGGCGGAACAACCCCAGTCTCGACTTCGTGACGAAGGTCATACGCCGTTATCCCGAGATCGATGCCAACTGGCTGCTTCTGGGTCGCGGCGAGATGTACACCGCCGGTGCCGGCAGCTCTCCTGTCGGGAATGAAGTAAAGGATATCGAAGCCAACGAGCCGGCGAACCTCTTCAGCGCTGTCGTGGAGCCTGAAGCCGAGCCTGAACCCACACCGGTGCCGGTGTCAAAGCCTTATAATCACGAAGATACCGCCGAGGAGACCGAGAAGCCCGTCGTCGGCGAGCCGGGTGATTATCGCCCCGCGTATATTGCCGTACCGCCCGAGGCGGCTCCGTCGTCAGTCGCGGACCGTGGGCGGCGTTTGGTGCGTATGCTCTTCATTTACAGCGACAACACCTTCAGCGAGTTCCTCCCCGCCGAATAGCCCGCCTTCCGGAGTAATCCGTGTGCCCAGCAGGGTCTGGGTGTAAGTATCAATCTGATTATCCGGTATATTAATAATGTTCTGAGGATTCAGCATGTTGATATCGACATACGACGACTCGCTCCAGCGGCCGTCGTCGGCCTTCGCCATAAGCCAGGCGTGCAGCTCGCGGCCGGCGTAGTCGTCGGGCAG
>ONYC01000049.1 GCA_900321975.1 uncultured Bacteroidales bacterium | reverse complement strand
CTTGGGCTGCTGCGTGACGATGGTGATGACATCGCCGTCGCGGTGTACATAGACTTCCGTGGTGTCGTTCTGCTCACCGTATTCAATTTGCCAGTAAGTGAACTCGTTGGCACCTTTCGGTATCTTCACATTCTGCGCCATTGCCACCATCGGCAGCAAAGCTGTAAATAGTAATAGCGTTTTTTTCATAATTTATTATCTTCCAGTAGGATCTCCTGTTCGAATATTTCCATTTCCAGCGATAAGGGTTAGCCCTGATGCATCATAGTCAGATGAGGATAATCCATATCTACCGCTAAATCGTCCATATCCATAAACTTTACCAACATATATTGTATTTGTACCTGCAGTAGATGCTGTTATAATTCCTGATATTGTGCAGTTATGACCTAATATATTACCATCTGCACCATCGCTTTGATAACCGACCAGGCCACCGACATCGCCTCTTCCGGTTGTAGTATGAACGGTTATTGTATCGTAGCAGTAAATATCATTGAAGGTATGATCATAGGTGTTTCCTGCTCCTATTATCCCGCCAACACGCATACGATTAACAGAAGTCAATTGAACGTTGCGATTATTTATTGTGCAGGATGTACATGTAACATCAGCATTAGCATCACCAATTATTCCTCCAAATTTAAGTGTGTTAGCAGAACTAATATTGCAGTTTGTTGTGGTCGAACAATATGTAATTGTTGCGGCACTTGAATTAAATGCTACAATTCCACCATAGATAATGTTGGCCGAAGACGTTACAATGCGAGCCACGCTAGTAGTACAGTTATTTATTGTTTTTGCATATATTAGTCGTCCAATAAGAGGACTAATGTAACGAGTGGTTTCGTTGCCATCACTAATTAAGTATAAATTGGACAGGTTTATATTGTAAACGTTTTTTGTTTGGTTGTTAATTGTATCAAATAATGCACAATACGCAGTATTGCTTTTTATTGTTAGGTTGTTGATGATATGGCCATCACCATCAAATTTCTCTCCCCTATAACCGGAAATCGGCTCAATCTCATATCCAGTCATATCAATGTCGTTGACTATTTTATATGACATTGTAGAATAACTACGCCATCTATTATTTATGGCTTTTTGCATCAAGACGAAGTCTTGAGCCGTCTTGATGTGGAGATATAGGTTGCTGTACTCGAACAACCAATTCGCGGCAGTACTGGCTTCTACCGTCATATACGCGTACCCTAGCATATTGCGTTGGAAGGCGTGGGGTGTGGCTTGGCGGTTCCTAGCCGTGTAGCGGTTACCGTCCACGTGGCAGCTCACTTCTACGGAGAATTGATTGTCTCCGCCCACAGGGGCAACGGGCAGCAGTACGGCGATGGTGTCCGAGTGCGCCATCAGCACCTCATGTTTTGTGAAATATATCGTAACGGTGGTGTCCGTAGTGCCGGCGGGCGTCAATATGTTCTCGTCGCCAATGTCAAAGGTTCCGCACAGCGGGTTGGCGCTATGTACAGTTATGCGGTCCAACACTACGGTCTCGCTGCGGTTGTTGATAAACTTCACTATTATGGCACCGGTAAGGTGTTTGAAGAACAAACCGTTGCTGCCATCCGACGAGGCTGCCATCGGCAGGTTGATTATCTGTCGCCCTGAGTCATCAGTGGCATATTCGTATTCCGCCGGCAGGCATACACGGTTGCCGCCAAGCTTTATGGATGCAGGGAACACCGCATTATAACTCGCTGCTGTCGGCACATATACGTTCGCCCGCCCGTTGTTGTCGATGGTTATGCGGTAGGTTCCTCCGTTGATCCATACCGAGTCGCCCTCGCACCATGCAGCCGTGCTGTCCTGCACGGCCAGTTTTTGGCCGCCGAACCGTTCTGTATGCAGTTCCATTATGGTCTCGCCGTCGTCATGATGGCATGCGACCATAGTTATTGCCGCAAGGGCCATTAGGAGGTACCTGAGGTGCTTCATCGTAATACGCTTTTTAAACGCAAAAAGCCGACTGTCGTTGTGCGACAATCGGCTCGAGCTTTCAGCCGGTAATGTTACATAGCATTGACCTGGCGCATGAGCTTCGACTTAAGGTTCGAAGCCTTGTTCTTGTGGATCACAGAACGCTTGGCCAGCTTGTCGATGATGGAGACCATCTTGGGCAGACGCTCAGTGGCGACGGCCTTATCTTCCAGAGCGCGGAAATCGCGCAGGGCATTACGCATGGTCTTGGCGTAGTATCTGTTCTCTACTCTTCTTTTTTCGCTCGAGCGAATTCTTTTCTTTGCAGACTTGTGGTGTGCCATTGTTTAATGATTGTTCTTTTTCTTTTTATTCTATTCTTTTCGTACCGCGTGCGGGATTCGAACCCGCGATTTTAAGAATGAAAATCTTACGTCCTAGGCCGACTAGACGAACGCGGCATCACTTTTTCTGCTTTCGCAGGGATTGCTCCGAAAGGAGGGTCTCCGGTCAAAAAGCGGGTGCAAAAGTACGAACATTTTCCGACATGGCAAAATTTTTTTCACCAGCATCGGTTGATATCTTGTGGTGCTTATTCGTTATCTGCCTGAAAACGAAAGCCTAAGCGCTTGCCGGTGACCAGATTTTTTTTATCGAAAGTGGTCCTCATCTCACCCACAGAGACGAGCTTGACTTCGTCGTATGGGGGGGTCAAAAGATCAAAATTCGTGGTATACTCGATTGCCGATTCGATGATTCCTTGTACCGAATCGTTGTTAATCACTGATGTATTGAAGTTTGTGTACAACATCCCCAACTCTCTCTTGCCTTCGATGAAGTAGTGGTTCTCGAAGTTCACGAACACACGTCCAATCATGTAACCCAGGTCGTTATCGCGCTGGTAGGCGAACGAGTCGGCCAGGAAATTGTATATATGAATGACACCGCAATAACTCCGTCTCTGGTCCTCCCTGACATAGGGGGTCTTCATCACCTGATGGTCGCGCGAGAATTCGAACACGTTGGTATGCATCATAAAGAGCAGTATGTCGCCTGCAAACTTCACCTCAAACTCAAAGTCCCCGCGGTCGGTGAACTCGAAGGCCACCTCTTTGCCCTCTTCGCGGCATTTCTGGCGGAAGAGTTCTATCAGCTGGCGTGTGTTCTCTCGGAACAAGCCGAAGGCCTCTTTTGTGGCTTGGAATACATTCTGTTTCAACTCGCTTTTGTTGAACACAAGATTTTTTAGCGATTCTTTCAGTTCCATAGTATTTCGTTTTTCCAGGTTGTCCTAGTCTTCTTTAGCTTCCAGTGTTCCTCCGCGGTCGTCGATGATCAGGCGGTAGAACCAGGCAGGGTAGGGGGGCTGCTTGATGCCTGTTACGACGCCCGTCGGTGTGGTCTTGATGCGGCCGTTCTCGACAGTCTTGATATTGCCGTCGATGTATTTCATCAGCAGCAGTTGGTCGAGCTCGCGCCAGCGGCGCATCATCTTCTCGGCCTGCTGGTTGCTGAAGCGGTTCAGCTCGCCCACCAGTCGGCGCTCGTTGTCTTCCTGAGCCCAGCGGCGGCTGTGTGCAGCCTCGTCGCCTATGAAGTCGCTTTCCAGCTCGCCCTGCACGCGGCGCACGTCGACAATCATCGAGTCGTAGCGCAGGTAGCAGAAGTTGCTCACGCGGTTGAAGAGCCAGAAGGCGGCTGTCTCGCTATAGCGGCTCATCGAGCCGTTGCCCTCCTCGAAGCATACGGGCACCTGGGTGGTGCCACAATAGATGGGACAGTATACGGTGGAGTAGGTGTCGTCGACGCCGAACCAGATGACGCCGCCCAGCTTGGAGGGCAGCCACGAGCGGCACTGGGCGACGAAGGAGAAGCCCGTCTGCTGTGTGCTGATGGCCCGCTCGTGAATATATTTCTTGCCGTCGACCTCGAAGTCCATCGGGCGCCAGCGGTAGGGGCAGTGGAAGGGGCCTGCGCCCACATCCAGCGTCATATCCATCGGGGTGTCCTCAAAGTGGTCGCGCATCAATTCCATACAGTCTTTCACCGTCAGCTTGCGGTTGGGTTTGACCCAGAGGGGCAGGCGTTCGGCGTATTTGTCGCCCATGGCGAAGAGTTCGTAGCGCTTCATGTCGTCGGCGCAACGGCGGAACATGGAGTAGACGCGGGCCTCGCAGGCGCGGAGGCCGGAGAAGGTAAGCGGGTTGTAGGTGTCGGCATAACTGAAATCGGCATCGGTCCCGTTGTAGAGGTTGTGCTTCTTGGCAAAGGAGATGACATCCTCGCTGTAGACGCACTCGACTTCGGGACGGTCGATGAGTGTGATATGGCTGCTGCTGATGGTGGTGTGCATGGCTTTAGGCAGCCACTTCTTTGTCTCCTGGGGGAAGGTGGTGATGCGGGCCTGGTTGGCGTGGCCGCTGATATATCCGTCGGGAATGCGGCGTGCCACCCACACGGCGCCTTTCTCGTAGGGCCCTTTGCTGGTAATCTCGAATATCCACACCTCGTTGGGGTCGGCCAGCGAGAAACTCTCGCCGCCATCGGCATAGCCGTAGGTGCTTACCAGCTCGTGCATCACGCGGATGGCCTCGCGGCAGTTGCGGGCGCGCTGGAGGGTGACGTAGATGAGGTTGCCATAGTCGATGCCCTCGGCGTTGCCCTTGTCGAGAGGACTGATGCCGCCCCAGGTGGTCTCGCCGATGGCCAGCTGGTGCTCGTTGATGAAGCCAACCACCTGGTAGGTGTGTGCCGGCTGCGGTATCTCGATCTGGAACTTCAGCGAACCGTAGTTGTAGAGCTTCAGCGTCTCGCCGGGCTGATGGTCGGCGGCGGGGCAGTAGCGCAGCTGTCCGTAGCGGGTATGGCTGTCGGCTGCGTAGGTGATAAAGGTGCTGCCGTCGGCCGAAGCCCCTTTCGACACAATCAGGTTGGTGCAGGCCATGGCCGGAATGCCTACCGCCAGCAGGGCAATCAGGATTATTTTCTTCATGGTTTTATGTTTTAGGGCCTTCTGGGCCTTTAAAGCCTTTAAGGCCGTTAAAGCCCTTAGTTTATTAATTCTATCTCTTTCATCGCGCAGCAGAGCTGTTCGCCATCTTCGCTGGTGAGCAGCAGCCTTCCATGGGGGTCTACGCCTTTGATGGTGGCTGTCAGTTCCCGGCCGTTGTGCCGGTAGCGGGCGGGAATGCCAAGGTTCATCAGATTGTCTATGTATTCCTTCTCGAGGTTCCTTCCTGCGCGCAACTCATCGTATCGTTTCTTGATGCAATCCAGCAGGCTCTTCAATGTCGGCTCCAGTTCGTTGCTTTTGCCGGTCAGGAGCGAGATCGAGGTGGGGTGGGGGACCCAATCCGGAAAATCCCGCTGGTTTGTGTTGAGGCCGATGCCGCAGATGGCTGCGGCAATCTTCTCGCCAGCCAGCCGGTTGCTCACCAGCATCCCGCAAATCTTTCCCCTGGAGGCATAGATATCATTTGGCCACTTGATAATGCCCTTTATGCTCGTTGAGCCTTTGAGGAAGTCAATCATCCCCAGCGACAGCGCCTCTGTAAGACGGAACTGCTGTACCGCCGGCAGGAAGTCCGGCTTCAGTACTAGGCTGAAGGTGAGATTCTCTCCCGGGGCGCTGGCCCAGTGGTTTCCGCGTTGGCCGATACCGGCGGTCTGCTCCAGAGCCCAATAGCAGGTGAAATCCTCCACCTCCGTCAGGTCGAGGGCTTCGCAATATCGGTTGGTGGAATCTACCGTCTCGAGTTTTACGATCTGCATTTGTCCGATGGGCGGGCCGGCGGGTCCGTCGCTGCTAGATGCTCATTATCTCCTTCTCCTTGGCGGCAAAAATCTTGTCGCACTCGGCGATGTGCTTGTCGGTGATATCCTGCAATTCCTTTTCCACCTGCTTCACTTCGTCTTCGGGAACCGATTTGTCCTTCAGTTTCTTCACCTTGTCCATCACATTGCGGCGTGCGTTGCGGATGTTCACCTTGCTGTTCTCCACCTCGGTGTGGGCCGACTTGCAAAGCTCTTTACGACGCTCTTCGGTGAGCGGCGGAATCACTATGCGGAGAATGTCGCCTTCGTGGCGCGGAGTGAAGCCGAGGTTGGCGTCGAGGATGGCTTTGTTGATGGCGCCCACGATGGTCTTCTCCCAGGGCTGGATGACGATGCTGCGTGCGTCGGGGGTGTTGATGTTGGCCACCTGGCTGATCTCGGTCATTGTGCCGTAGTAGTCAACCTTCACACCGTCGAGCATACCGGGGTTGGCCTTGCCGGCGCGAATCTTGGCAAGTTCCATCTCGAGGAACTTCAATGCACTCTGCATACTGTTCTTTGCCTCGTCAAGGCAAGCTTTCGATAAATCGTTCATATTGTGTTGTTGATAAATTGTTTATAACTTTTGTTCCTCGTGAAACCTAGAGAGTTACAAGTGTGCCTATCTCCTCTCCTTCGACCACTTTCAACAGGTTCCCTTCTTTGTTCATGTCGAACACATAGATGGGCAGTTTGTTGTCTTCGGCCAGTGCGAAGGCGGTGAGGTCCATTATCTTCAGTTTCTTCTCTATGGCCTCGCGGTAGCTCAGGCGCTGGTACTTGGTTGCCGTCGGGTCCTTCTCGGGGTCGGCGGTATAGACGCCGTCCACGCGTGTGCCCTTCAGTATCACGTCGGCTTCTATCTCCACGGCGCGGAGGGTCGAGGCGGTGTCGGTGGTGAAGAATGGGTTGCCCGTACCACCGCCGATAAGCACTACACGTCCTTCGGCCATAGCCTCTTTGGCGCGGCGACGGCTCATGGCCTTGCAGATTGGCTCTATCTGGAGGCCGCCCAGCAGTTCGGTCTTCAGTCCCTGCTTCTCTAGCTCGGCCTGAAGGGCCATACTGTTGATAAGGGTGGCCATCATGCCCATATAGTCGCCCTGCACGCGATCCATGCCTGTGGCGGCACCGCTCAGGCCGCGGAAGATGTTGCCGCCGCCGATGACAATGGCCACCTGGCAGCCTTTCTCCACTGCAAGCCGTATGTCGGCGGCATATTGGGTGAGCATCTTGGGGTCGATACCGTAGCTCTGCGAGCCCATCAGCGACTCGCCGCTTAGTTTCAATAGAATTCTTTTATATTTCATATGTTTTATTTTATTGTCCCACAGGTTCTTGTCGGCTCTGCCGACATAATGTTGCAAATGGCAAATATACAAAAAATTTATAATATTGGAATAAAAAAGTGCTCGGGTATCACCTAGAGTCTGTGCCTGAATCTCAGTCGGAGCACATTGATATTCTCAATCAGAATGAAAAGAACAAAAAAGAAAGCCCGGTTCTGATGGTTCTTTTAGTTCTGATTGAGATAAGAATTGACTGATTGAGATAAGAATTGTGATAGTTCTGATTGAGATTAAGAATTGAGACAAAGGCCGGGAATACTGACTGAGAACCAATAGTTTGGTCGGGAGCTAAAAACTTAACAAAAACGTAACATTTTACTACTCCTATTCTTCGTATTTTTGCAACGTCGAACAAGCAATATCTAAACTATGGAAATACAGAATATCTTACTGGTTATCTTGAATTTGGCTGGTGCGCTGGCGGTGTTCCTTTTCGCCATGAAACTGATGAGCGAGGGTCTGCAGAAGATTGCCGGAAGCAAGATGCGTGCCGTGCTGAAACAGTTCACGGGCAACCCGCTTCGCGGTATCCTTACAGGTACGGCCGTTACCGCCGCCATCCAGAGTTCGTCGGCCACCACGGTGATGGTGGTCAGTTTCGTCAATGCCGGTCTGCTCTCGCTTTCCGGAGCCGTGGCTGTCATCATGGGCGCCAATATCGGCACCACGGTTACAGCGTGGATCATCACCCTCTTCGGCCTCGGCGGAGGTGCCGGCGAATTCAGCCTGCCAATGCTGCTGGCTGCCATAAGCCTCTTCTTCATCTTCTCGGGTCGCGACAGGATGAAATCCATCGGCCAGACGGTCATAGGCCTGGCCTTGCTGCTTGTGGGCATGGAGTTTCTGCAGCGCCCCATGAACAACCTCGACCAGTACCCCGGATTCCTCAACGCCCTTGGCACCTTGAGCGACTTCGGATTCTGGTCAATCCTGCTTTTCATTGCCATAGGCGCCCTCCTCACCTGTCTGGTGCAGGCTTCGGCCGCTATGATGGCCATCACCCTTGTGATGTGCTACAACGGCTGGATTGGATTCGACGTGGCAGTGGCGCTGGTCATGGGCCAGAACATCGGCACCACCATCACCGCCAACCTGGCTGCCATAGTGGCCAACTCGGCCGGTAAGAAAGCCGCCCGCGCCCACTTGGTGTTCAACGTGGTGGGTGTCCTCTTCACGCTCATCGTCTTCTCGCCGCTCATGCGGCTCATAGCCAACATCACGGCCAACCTCACCGGCTGCAGCCCCTATGCCGATGTCCATGCCGCCGACTATAACCACGAGTCCGTGCCTATGGCCATCTCGCTGTTCCACACTATCTTCAACGTCGGCAACACAATCATCCTGGCTTTCTTCATACCGCAGATTCTGAAGATTGTCGACTGGATGGTGAAGACCAAGGCCGAGGATTCCGAGGACGAGTTCCACCTGACTTATATCGCCGGCAACCTGCTCTCCACCTCCGAGCTCAACCTGCAGTCGGCCAAGAGCGAGATCGAGGAATTCAGCAAGCGTGTGCTGCGCATGTACACCTTCCTCCCCGGTCTCCGCACAGCCAAGAAGGACGAGGATTTCAACGCCATCATGGAGCGTATAGCCAAGTACGAGGGAATCACCGACCGCATGGATATGGAGATATCCAAGTTCCTCACCAAAGTCGGCTCAGGCGATGTGTCGGTTCACGCCTCCGAGCGCATCTCCTCCATGCTGCGTATCATCGACAACCTCGAGTCAATCGGCGACACCATCTACCAGATAGCCATGACGCGCCAGAACAAGCGCGAGGATGCCGTCCATTTCGACTCCGGCCTCAACGCCAACCTCGAGCACATGCGCGAGCTTGTTCAGGGCGCCCTCGAAATCATGGACCGCAACCTGCACGACTACGACCATGTCGACCTCGACTCCGCCTATGCCGCCGAGCATGAGATCAACGCCTACCGCGACCGCCTGCGTGCCCAGCATCTCGACGCCCTGAAACTCGGTGTCTACGACTATTCCATCGGCAATGCCTACAGCAGCCTCTACGCCCTCTACGAGAAGCTTGGCGACTATGTGATCAACGTCTCCGAGGCCATCGACGGCAGCCGCAAGCATTCAGAGGACTAATGGCCTAAATGCCCTTAAAGCCCCTAAGGCCCCTAAGGTCCCTAAAGCCCTTAGTGCCCTTAAAGCCCCTTAGGCCCTAAAAACAAAAAGCCCCGCCATCTTGGCGGGGCTTTCTTTGTTTCTTTCCAGCGGAAAGGAGGGGATTCGAACCCCTGAAGCGCTGTTAACGCTTACTCGCTTTCCAGGCGGGCCTCTTCAACCACTCGAGCACCT
>ONYC01000124.1 GCA_900321975.1 uncultured Bacteroidales bacterium | reverse complement strand
TTTTCAACAGCCCCCGTTTTTCGGCGAAAGCGGATGCAAAGATACAACCATTTTCCATTCCGCCAAAATATTTTTTCAAAAAAAATTACACGGCCGTCGGTAAAGCGCTGTCAGACCGGGTGTTGCGGACGAAAAAAAATTTTCGCATCCCCCCGTTTCCCCCTCCGCAAAACGACACAAAAGGGCAATTCCCCACCGGAAAATCGGGAAAAACACGCACCGTCTTGCGTTTTTGGCGCAAAACCGGAATATTTCGCTATGAATCAGCAATTTAACCCTAAAGCGGCCGTTTCCAGGCCTGCGTGCGCGCAACCGCCTGGTACACCCTATCTTCCACCTATCCTCTACCTATCAACTACCACCGTTCTTCGATCGTTCTTCGATTGTTCTTCGATCGTTCTTCGATTGTTCTTCGATTCGGATCGAAATACTATCGAAGAACTATCGGACTTCTACCGAAGAACAGACGGTCCCATTCCGGTCTTCTACAGCCGCATGAGGGTCGAGAATGCGTGCTTGGGACAAAAAATTTGTAAATTATATAAAAAATAATTAACTTTGCACTTTGAAATATATGCTTTCAAAGCATACCTACAAATGTCTACAACTATGAATAACAATTACTTGAAGATATATTCCATACTGATTGTATCCTTCTTCGCGGCCGCGATGGGTTGCGGATTGACCGCCCACGGACAGGAATCATGTCTGCCGACGGGGCTTCCGATAGTGGAGAATTTCGACACTCCCGACTCGCTGCCTACGTGCTGGGAGCGCGATGAAAACTTTGACAACCCCGCCATGAAGGCCCATATTGTCGGGTCGCCGGTGTATGCCGGCAGCGGAGCGCTGATGATTTCAAGCGGGGCGGACAACGACCTTGTGCATGAGGCGTTTGTAATGGCGCGCCGTCTTTCGGCATCGCCATCGGGGATAAGGCTGAAGATGAAGGTGAGGGCCAACCAGGCGGGAGCCGTACTGATGGTGGGAGCGTGCGAGTCGAACAGCTACTTTATTCTGGGATATGGTTTCCAAGCCGTTGACACACTGACGATAAGCAGTGCAAACACATGGATTGACTATGAGGTTTCGTTCAGCGGATATACCGGTCAGGGCGACCGTCTGGCCTTCCGTATGAGGCAGGATATGCAAGGGGGACAGGTTGGAAACGAGATCTATATCGACGAGATGGTCGTCGAGCGCTGTGCTGTGGAGAACCTCTGGGTGAGCCACCGTTCGAGCGACGAGCTGACGCTGCATTGGACGAGTGTCGGCGACGGTACTGCCGATCTGACAGTCACGCCCGTTGGAGGCGGCACCCCGACCATCTATACCGACGTTACGAGCCCCTTCCGTATCACAGGGCTCACGCCGTCGACCTCATACCAGCTGACCCTCACGCCGCAATGTACCGGCGAAGCGGGCGATGGACTGCCCAAGAGCACCACCGGCGCCACTCTTCCTGGCCCTCACGAAGGGCTTGCGTACTGCGAGAGCTTCGAGAACGGCAATATGGATGCGGGATGGATTTTCACCGGAGGCAGCGCGACCTCGACGGCACACAGCTATACCGGCACGACGGGTATCTACCTTGCAGGCGGTTCAGGATATGCGGCGATGCCGCAGATAGCCCTCGCCGGCGGCACCCCGGCGGCTGTCAGCCAGCTGATGCTCGATATGAAAATCTACCCTTCAGGCAACGGCAGCATGCTGGAAGTGGGGCTTACCGACTATCCCGAGGAGGCGGGCACCATCACGCCCATCGACACCATCATACCCGATATAGCCAATGCGTGGAACGCAATCACGACCAGCCTGACGCCAGACACCGCGACTGGACGCTACCTGGTGCTGCGCGCCGTTGGTTCGGCGAGCATCTATCTGGACGACCTCAGGGTCGGGCGTTGCTTGTTGACAGGTGTGGCGATTGCTGGCCGCACGCCGACAAGCATCACCATCGAATGGGATGCGCCGGCCGACAGCGGCGACGTGACCATCGAGCCGATAGTGGGCGGCGGAAGCACCATCACGGTAACACCGTCGCAGAGCACCGCCTACGGCAGCAAACGCCGTTACACCATCAACGGGCTTGCACTCGGAAGCGCCCACAGCTATATGGTTTACGGCAGCTGCGACCCCAACCACTGCGGAGCGGCCACAGTGTCGGCAACCACTTACGCACAAGACTATACCCTCCCCTACTGCACCGATTTCGAAGTGAGCGGCACATTGCCTGTCGACTGGCAGAACAGCATCACCCACAACAGCCGTCCGCAAATCGGCACCGCGAACCATCATAGCGGCAGCCGTGCATTGGAACTCAGCGCATACGGGGGCCTGCAGAGCCAACATTCGCTCACCCTCCTGCCGCCGATATCCACCGGAACGGTTACATCGGTGGTAGTGAGTTTCGCCGCAATGTCGCAGTACAGCGGCACCATCGAGGTAGGCACCATAGCCGAGAGCGGCGACGAGAGCACCTTCACCGTCGGCGCCAGCTGCAGCCCCACCCAACAGTGGGAGCGCTATGCACTGACCATCAACACCGTTGACGGATACCGTTATGCGATACGCTACTATCATAATGGCTATGGTAGCCGTACGGCCTGGATCGACGATTTGGAGGTGAACCTCGCCGGAGTGAGCAACATCTACTCGTCGGGAGAGCGCGCCACCGGTGCCACCCTTGGCTGGACTCCGACAGGCGACACGGTGGACATCCAGCTGCGTCGCAGCGGCAGCGCCTGGACAGCCACCTACAGCGCCGCCAGCAGCCCGCTGGTACTCGACAGCCTTGATGAAGGTGTAACCTACACCTACTATGTGCGTTGCCGAGCCAACGGCACCGAAGGCTGCTGGATGTATGCCGGCAGTTTCACCACCAACAGCGACGCCCTGCGGGCCGACTACTGCCATCCCAGCACCTTTACCGTCGGTTCCACCCTCTGGACTCTTCCGTTCCTTGAAGAGACCTCATACGACGGCCTGCGCGTAAGCCTCGAGGCCAACGGCAGCGGCACCGTCCAGATTGGCCTGATGACCGACGAGGGGTCAGCGGCGACCTTCACACAACTGGCCTCCGGCGCAGCCGGCAACGGCGAATGGAGCCGCATTGTAGCCAACCTTACGGGACACGAAAGCCAGGGTCACTATATCGCATTGCGGTGTACCGGCAGCGCACAGGTGCGCCACCTGCGTATCGCCCGCGGCGACATCACATCGTACATCGTGACAAATATCGGAGCCAGCCAAGCCACCGTCAGCTGGAGCGCCGACGGCAGTACCGACAGCGTGTTGCTGGCGCTTTCATACGGTGTTAATACGGTGTCAGACACCATCCTTCCGTGGCCGGCAGTAAGCCAGATCACCTTCGACGACCTCGATGCCGCCACCGACTACACCTTCACCCTCACAGCCATCAACAACGCCTCGTTCCGCAATTGCTCCAACACCAGCGGCACATTCACCACCCTTGCGGCCGATATCGCCGCCGGATGGTGCGAAACCTTTGAGGGCTACAGCTACGGCTCGCTGCCCATCGGGTGGATTGCCGTGTCAGGTAACGGAAGCGACCCGGCGATATATTATAACAGCAGCTCGCAACGCCTGCGGATGACCGCCAACTCATACACCACGCCGGCAGTGGCCCTACCGCCGTCGCTCATCGCCCTCAACACCTTGCTGCTGAGAGCCGACATCAAAGCCACCGGCAGCTATACAAGCACCAGCATGCTCGTGGCCGGCATAATGACCGATGCCTCAAACCCGGCAACGTTCACCGCCGTCGACACTGTCCGTCCCACGACTGCGGAACGCACCTGCGTGTTCGACCTGCGCCGATACACCGGCAACGGCCGCATAATAGCGCTCCGCTACCTTTCGCCCGACGGCAGCGGCACTCTCTATATCGACAATATGGGGCTAGAAGTGATGCAGGTGGCCGACCTTACAGTCGACCGCATCACCGACCATAGCCTCCGCCTCTTCTGGCAGATATCGCCCAACCTACATATCATCGGCGGCGGAACCGACACCGTTGTCAACAATGCCTACGAAATAACCATCGACGGGCTTTCACCCAACACCGCCTACAGCTTCACCGCTTTCGTTCCGGGAAGCGATTCCACCTCGTCGTGCCAGACCGTCAGCGCCGACGGGCATACCCTTATCGAGCCAATGGTCGCACCGGCCTGTCTGGGACTCAACGACTATCTCTCAGCCAACCAGCTGCCCTATGGATGGACCCGTCCCTACGGCACAACGCCGACATCATACACCAGCACCAGATACGAAGGTTCGCGGTCGTTGAGGTTCAACACCACCGGCAGTTCGATGGTTGTATCACCGATGATCGACGACCAGTCGGTAAGCAACTACTATATCTCGTTCTACCTGTATAACAACTACAACGACGCCACGATGGAAGTGGGCGTGATGACCGACCCGGCAGACACATCAACATTCACACCGCTGGCCACCTACGGATATACTGGAGGATGGAGCCGTCAGGAGATCGCGCTGGCTTCAGCCCCTGCAGCAGCCCGTTACATTGCCTTCCGCCATCGGACAAGCGGGTACTCGTCGGCAATTGCCTATATCGACTACGTCATGATGCTCCAATGCCCGATGCCGACGGCATATATCACCAATCCACGCAGCAACTCATTGGATGTCGCTTGGAGTTATCCGGGAGGCGTGGCTGACAGCGTCATCATAGAATGGGGCGGCAACAGCATACATACAGCCACATCGCCCTACACCATCACAGGTCTCAACCAGTCGACAACATACACCGTATATGTGCGCCCCCTCTGCGGCGACGGCGACTTCAGCTGCCACAAGCTGACTCTCACCCAGGCCACACTTCCGGCTCCCGTCCAGATGCCGCATTGTCAAGCCTTCAATAATTACAACTTACCTTCTGCCTGGCATACTTGGAGCGACAGCGGAAGCGTCAACCTCACCATAACCACCCCCGACGCCAGCCGCGCCCTGCGGATGTACGCCTATGCATCAGCTTCGGTAACGGCCATCCTGCCGCAGATAAGCACCGCCGGCTTCTGTCCGACACTCGACAGCATATATCTCTCCTTCCGGCTTTCCACCACCGACAGCATCACACCGGGCTCGCAGCTGCAGATTGGCGTCGTGACAGACATTCTCTCCTCTTCGAGCTACACGCAGCTGCTCACAGTAAGTCTTGACGGCGTGAACCGCGAATGGTGGACCTGGCGCACACTTGGTCTCCCCTCAGGAAGCATTGCGCCGGGATTCCTGGCGTTCAAACTTATCGCCCCATCGGGAAGTAGCTCGACTGTAACCGTCGACGAACTATGCGTGGATTACTGCTTCGCCACTGACATCAATATGACCGAAGTAACTCCCACTTCGGCCACCTTCGAATGGACTTCACACGGAGCCGAAAGCCTCACCGTGATATGGGACGGCGGGAACCAGACCTTCGACACCTCGCCCTTCACCATCAACGGATTCGACCCCAACCAAAGCTATGAATTCACCTTCCGAGCACAATGTCCTTGCGAATACGACCACTATTACTACGGGCTCTACGGTCCCCGTATGCCGGCACTGCCGATGTACGGTCTGCCAATCTGCTACGATTTCGAGCAACTGGAGGTCGGTTTCTTCCCCATACATTGGCGCCGTTCCGGCGGTTCTCACCCGGAATATCCACGTATAGCCAACATACTGGGCGGAAACAAGGTGATCGACCTTTACACCCTTGAGAACTACCCTCTCACTATGGCTCTCGAGCCGCTGCCCGACTCGGTGGGAAACGTTATCGTAAGCCTGCGGGTATGGTGCGACAACGACAATCCCGCCGTCTACGACTGCCTGTTTATTGGCACAATGAGCAACGCCGAAAACCCAGCCACATTCACCCCCCTGCAGCCGTTGAGGATATCGACCACAGAAACCTGGCAGACATTCCATATCAACATACCGCAACCGTCTGACCGCTACATTGCCTTACAATTCAGCCCTGAAGGCGGTCAATATCACATGTACATCGACGATATCAGCGTCGCCCCCTGTGCCGCCAGCAGCCTTACCGCCACCGATGACGCTATTGATATCACCACCCTCGGCGAAGCCACCGGGACGCTGCTGACTGTCACCAACCTCGACAACCCGGCCTCGGTTCGCCTCCTCGGCCCTGTCGCCGCCGGGCACCACACCTTCGCCAGCCTCGGTCTTGCTGTCGACAGCGCCTACTCGATCCATGCCTCCTCGCTTTGTGGCGACACAATATCATGCACCGACGAGAGCATCAATGTCGGCATACGTCACGAACTACCTTACTGCGTCGACTTCAGCGGCGATGATTTGCAGCCTTACGGCTGGGAAGTTCTGCACCGCAACACCCCCTCGTACCCGCGAATCACCCCAAGTGGTTACCTTATGATTCCCAGTGCCACGCTGCCCGACTCCGGGGATATCGTTGTATTGCCGATGTTGCCGATGGGGCAAACACTTGGCGGCCTGCACCTCAGACTTACCATAACCCACCCCTCCTACGAAGACCTTAACTATTCATACCTTGAAATCTGCTCATATACGGGCGGAGTGCTCACCTCGCTGGCCGTGCTCCACAATACAGAACTATCCCAAACCCACTACATAACCCTGCCGGCATCGGCCGCCAACCGCCTCGCACTCCACGCCCATTGTACCAACGGGATGAGGTATCTGTCTGTATCCGATCTGCAACTTACCGTATATCCCGAACCTCCGGCATACACACTCAGCCAGACAGGATACCGCCAGCAACACATTTATTGGAACCCCGCAACATCGGCATCAGTTTATGATATCGAATATGGTCCTTATGGTTTCACTCCAGGAAGCGGCACAACAGTACATTCCGACACCGGTCACGCCGTATTCTTCCCTCTCGATGCCTCGACACGCTACCAGTTCTACTTCATCGACACCGCCGGAAACCGCTTCTGTTATCCGCACGAATTCACAACCCTTCCGCCAGCCCAACCCACCCCTTGGTGCAGCAGCAACAACATATCAATTGCCAGCGGCGACACTTACATACTGCCGGAATCAACTGATACCTTAAACGGTCTGTCACTCCTGCTCACTTGGCAATGCGGCAGTAACGGGCGTCTAGTTATAGGTGCAGTCAGTGATATCTCAGACCTTCTCACATTCACCCCGCTCGACACCCTTACACCGACTACGCCTAACACCTGGCAGCGCGACTCCGTAAACCTCTGGCACTACAGCGACACCGGCCATTTCGTGGCCATGCGCTTCGAAGGTGCTATGGGATATGTCAACCAGATCACCTTGCAGCAAATACCGCAGCCCTGGTTCCATGTGCTGAGCAGCAGTATGATTGAAGCCACCGTCGATGCCTATGCTGTAAACTATTACCTTGGAATATGTCCCCATGGGCAGCCGCAGTCCACATGCACCATACACCATGCCACAACCTCGCCCTACTATATCACCGGCTTGTCGATGTATACCGACTACGACATCTACACACTTTCCGACAGCGGAACCACCTGTGCACCGCCCGTCACCATGCGCACTCATCTCGACATCCAGGTACCACACTGCACCGACCTCACCTCGCTCCCGGCAGGATGGTTCTGCCAAGAGAACTACCGAATGATGCCATATCCGCTGATTGATTCCATTGCTAAGCTCCACATCTATATCAACGGAAGTGGCAACATAACCATAGGCGCCACATCGGCCATCGACGACACCGCCTCGTTTGTCGCACTTCGCACCATAACCCTGACCTCCGCCGACAGTCATATATATCTTGCGCCTTACGCTTCCAGCATCGGTGACCGCCACTATCTGGCCTTCCGTCTTTCAGGAAGTGCCGCCATCGGCGGCTTAAACATCCAAACCGTAGCCCGACCCGAATACTATGTGCTCAGCAGTAGTGCTATCCGCGCCACACTGCCCGACAGCCTCGAGGCCGACTACTATATTGAGGCCTGCCTCGCAGGACAGCCGCAAGGCACAGGCACCATCTACCACGCCACCTTTTCGCCCTACATAATCGAAGGTCTCACAATGTACACCTGGTACGACCTTTATGTACGGGCCGACTCCGCCGCCGTAACCTGCGATCCGCCTGTAACCCTGCGCACCCACCTCGACATCGAGCCTCCATACTGCAACCTCGAAGGAAGCGACGGATGGTATACCAGCGGCAGCTTCCACGTTATGCCCTATGCCATCATAGACACTATGATATCACTATACGCCACATTTACCAGCCAAGGGTCCATCACCATAGGCGTGCAAGGGGTGCTAACCGATACCAATACGTTTGTCCCGCTGGCCGACTACCAGAACAGTACCCTCGACGAGCACCTTATCCACCTTGCCGACTACTCAACCCTTGTGGGAAACCGTCACTACCTTGCTTTCCGTTACACATCGGCCAATGCAGCCGTAAACCAAGTCTACCTGCACACCTGCCCGGTACCATCGGCTACACTTCACGCATTCGATGTCGTAAGGTTCGATCAAGATTCTGCCGGCATTGATTATTGGATTGCATATGGCGACAATGTGGTCCACGCCGACACCAATCCATACTATATCAACAACCTCGCGCAGAACACACTCTACCAGTTCAGCATACGATGCGACAGCGCCACTGCCACCTGTATTCCGCCATTGGAGATACTCACCGGTGTCCAGATCTCTGCGCCCCACTGCGCTGACCTGTCGTCACACCGCTTCACCATCGACAACCTCCCCGACGGATGGTTCACTCTAGCCGGTGGCGAATATGTCATAATGCCAATCATCGATATCGACAGCGTATCGCGGCTCTTTATGCGGTTGCGCTACCGCCTGTCGGAGATAGGCACCGCCATCAACATCGGCGTTATGACATCGCCCTACGACGCCTCCACCTTCTCCTCGCTGATTACCCTCAACGACATCAGTCCCACATTCCGCACATTCGACTACTCCTTCGCCAACTATACCGACACCGGCCTCTACCTGGCCTTCCATGTTATCGGCAGTAATCCACAAAGTGCTATCCTCGACCGTGTCGAGCTGCAAACCATCCCATTCGCCAACTACCACCTTACACATTGGGATTCCATACTCGTTCTGCCCACCCCAGTCGAGACCTTCCCGTTGCCTTGCTATATCAGCTATGGCGACTCATTGATTCTTGCCGACTCGCTTCCATGGGCAATAGGCAATCTGCCAGCCGACATACCATTGCAGTTCAACATCCAAGCATCCGACACTGTGCCGCCATGCATTGCCCCCACTTTGGTCCGAACCACCCATCTTGCAGAGACTCCGCTCTGCAACCTCACCGCCGAACTATATTCCAGCACACCACTTTGGTGCGGACCAGAACTAGCCGAACCCAATATTTCATCAATGCACTTGAGAGCCACCGCCACTACCGTTTCCGGAGCCACACGCATTGCCGTCGGCACTCTTGTTTGCCGCAATGTTGATTCCACATTCCATCCCGTCGACACCATTACTCTCTCAACCACCGGCACCGTTGTTGCCGACTTCAGCCATTACAACGGCCAAGGACACTTCTTGGCTCTGCGCCTTATCGAAGGCGGAGCCACGCTTGACGGCATTATCCTGGACCACTGTCTCACGCCGCCCGACGCCAGCCTTTCTCTTGTACGTCACAACATAGTGCGCCTACACCAGGGCATCACCCCTGGCACCGGCGACCTCTGGCTGCTCTACGGTCCCGAAGGAGGTACACAGACTGTAGTCCACATCGACACACTGCCCACCGACTTCACCTTGGCCAACTCGACCACCTACACCTTCACCCTGGCCTGCGACAGCCTTACTGCCGCCGCTTCGTGCGCTCAGCCACTTTATATCACCACACTCGATACTCCTCCGGCCCTCTCCTGGTGCGAACCGTTCGACAATGTAGCCGTATCCTCGCTGCCTACCGACTGGCGTATGGCTACCGCCCAAAACGTCGCCCAGAAGACCGAGGTTTCCACTTCAACATACCACACCGCCTCCCGTTCGCTCCATATGCACAGCACCATAGGCCACAACAGCGTCGTTGTGCTGCCCGACCTTGGGCTTGATTCGCTCAACGGCGTTTCCCTCTCGTTGTGGCTACGTACCGACAATACAGCTCTCGGCTTCCTAGAAGTAGGCGTTATTTTCAATCCCTCCGACCCGGAAACATTCCGCCCGCTGCGCAGCCTCGACTGCCGTCAGGCAAATATCTGGGAACGCCATCTGGTCGACCTCGCCGATGCTCCCGCAGGGGCCTACTTCCTTGCACTGCGCTGCCGGGGTGTGAATGGTACCAACAACTGCTGGATCGACGACCTCCACGTGGCAGAATGTGGAGCCAACAGCGTAAGCGTCAGCCGTGTCGAAGCCAACCAGATAACCCTGCGTTGGCGCCAGACCGGGAATCCGTCGACCACTGTAACTGTGATTCCCTCGGGCGAGGCTTCCTACACAGTCAATATTGCCCCGCTTATCACCCCCGATCCATACGAACCGGGCTACTTCAACGCGGTGATCGACAACCTCTCGCCCCTGACAAACTACGTCTTCGCTTTCAATGCCACCTGCGGCGGTAGCGGTTTCTGCACCACCGACATCCAGGACACCTGCCGTGTGTTCACTCCCGAGGGCGGCAACGGATGTATCGATCCCACCAACTTTGCGGCTTCCTATACCACCTGTTTCTATGGTTCCTACGGCGACCCGGTAGCCGACACTGGCAGCATCGACCTCGGATATGCCTCAGCCCTCTCGCGGCATACTGTCCATTACGACCTTGACGAGATGGACCCGCGCACCGGCAACAACTTGCGAACCGTCCCCGAAGGAGCCACATCGTCGGTGCGCCTTGGCAACTGGAGCCACAACAGCACGCATCCCGAAGCTGAAGCTATCAGCTACGGCCTCACAGTTGATACCGCCGACTTCAATTTGCTTATCCTGCGCTACGCCGCTGTGCTTCAGGACCCCAACCACTCGCCCGACAAGCAGCCGCGCTTCAGCCTTGAGCTGCTCGATGCCACAGGCCATGTGCTCGACTCCAGCTGCGGCCGTGCCGACTTCATTGCCAACTACCAATTGGGCTGGAACATAGCCTCCAACAACGTCCTTTGGAAAGATTGGACCACCGTTGGTATAGACCTTACACCCTACGCCGGCCAGACCATCTATGTCCGCCTCACCACACGCGACTGTAACGAGGGCTCACACTACGGTTACGCCTACTTCACTCTCGAATGCCTGCGACGCAATATCACCACATCGAACTGCGGTGTGGTTGAGAACAACCAACTGACCGCCCCGTCGGGATTCAATTATTACTGGTATTCCTCGGCATCGGCCGACACCATTTCTACCGACCAGACTATCGTGGTGCCCACCGACAACACGCTGAGCTACCTCTGCCAGGTGTCGTTCGTCGACAATCCGGGCTGCCATTTCACAATGACCGCCTATGCTGGTACGCGCTATCCCCTGTCGCTGTTCGACTATTCGGTAAGCCTTGCCACCTGTAGTTTCGACGTTGTCTTCACCAACCAGAGCACCATCTCGTCCGACGGCATTACGCCCGTAGGCACCGGCGAAGGTGTCGAATCGGCCCGCTGGATACTCGGCAATGGCGATACGCTGGATTCCTACAATGCCTCGGTCAACTATCCTGAAGGCACCTACAACGTGAGCCTTATCACAGGTATTGCCGCCGACGCCTGTCTCGACACACTAACAATACCGTTAAACCTGGTGCTGCCGCCCACCGAGATGGAGATAACAGGCATCACCGACCGCTGTCTCAACCAAGCGGCCGACACCTTGTGGCTGAACAATGTAGTGCAGCTGGTGAACTCGTCGCACGCATGGACCTTGGCCGATACCGCCACCGTGGGCACCTATCTGCTCAAACGCTACTGGCTGGTGATGGATTCGGCTTCGTATGCGCCAGACAGCCTCATGTTCACCGTCGAGGCCGTCGACAGCGTCGGCTGCCTGCGCAACTTGTCGCACACTGTGGTTGTCCACCCGTCGTACCATCTGTTCGACACCCTCCACCTCTGCTCGCTGCTGCTGCCCTACAGCTGGCGCGACACATCGCTTGCCTCTCCGTCCAGTGCATATACAATGCAACACTCCTCACCGTCGATCCACCGCTACACCTCGTTCGGTTGCGACTCGGTGATGCACCTCGACCTGACGCTCTACGACAACGCCTCGTTCACACCACGCGATACCGCCTACGGCACCATCTGCGACAACAGTCAGTTCTACTTCTCCGATTCGCTGCTCACACCAGATATCACACTCACACATAACATAGGCGTCGGCTCGTTGGTCTACACCGACTCGCTCTACTCGTCGATAGGGTGCGACTCGCTGTCGACCATCGTACTCACCGTTAATCCCACATACGACCACCATTTCTACGACACAGTGTGTACCAATCAAAGCTACACTTGGGGCACCCCCACACGCCAGATGCTGCCCACGGCCGATATCACAGCCAACCGTCACGCTGCCGACACCCTTGTGGGATTCTCCATCGCCGACGGGGTCCTTCCACCCGACACACTATTCACAGACACATTGAACACCACCGGCAGTTGCGACTCGCTTTCGAGTCTCCATCTGCACCTGCTGCCATCCTACGACCTCCATTACTACGACACCATCTGCAACGCTCGCATACTTTCGTTCGGTGCCGACAGCCTTGCACTCTGGGAGCAGCATCAATACCCCTTCGAGCACTCGGCCTACGACACTACCGGCGACTATACACACCAGTTCACAGCCGACGGGTGCGACAGCCTGCGGACTCTCCACCTCGAGGTGCTTCCCACCCACGACATCCACCTCTACGACACGATCTACGACGGCGACACCTATTCGTTCGAGACCTCGACCTACGACACCACTGGCATCTATCCCCACTCGTTTGCCACTTATCTATCCACCCAGACCTCGCACAATTCGCCGATGATCACCCCGTGGTCGGCCGTCGGCAACGGCTGCGACAGCCTGCGGACACTCCACCTCCAGCGCTGGCCGCGCACATATATCGACACCGTCCTATGCTTCAACAGTCTGCCCCTCGTATGGAACGGGCTCACCTTTGCCGCCGACGGCGTCCACTCCCCGACCGGCAGCCTACAGGGCGAGGGCGTATATTATCCGGCAGGCATGACGGTGATGGCCGACTCGGTACGCCTCCAATGGAGCGCAGGTGGCGACTCTCTGGTGGTTATGACCGTCGTGGTGCGCGACACCTCGTCGACTGTCGATATGGTACACACATGCGACTCGTTGATCTGGAGCCATCTGCCCGACACCACCTTCCGCCAGACCACAGATCAGCCCTACCGCTACCTGTTGCAGCTGGCACCGTTCGACACAACCGGCCTTTCCAACCACCTTCACGGCGGCCCATACCTTCCCTATAACATCCATCTGGCCCCATTCGCCGTCCAGTGCGACTCGGTGCGGCATCTCGACCTCACGGTGGACTATACCCATTACAGCACCGACTACCAAATAGTGTGCGACTCGCTCCACTGGCCGTCGAACCCGACATCGCTCACCGCCACCCGCAGTTTCTACCGCGACACCCTCGGCCACTACGGCCCGCTGGGCTCCTTCTCGGTATCAGGCCCGGTCGACACACTCACCACCGTAGGCGGCTGCGACTCGGTTGTGGCCCTCGACCTTAATGTCCACTACGCCACCTACCAGTGCGATATCGACACCTTCTGCTGGCACGAATACTACTTCTGGCGCACACAGTTCGCCGGCGACACCACCGCCGAACACTGGCCGGTTACCGACAGTTTCTACCTCAGCGAAACACTCCAGACCCACCGCTTCGTTCATCGGTCGCGTCCATCGGTCGGCATCACTTGCGACTCGACCCTCGCCATCCAACTAACACAGATGGCTCGTCCACAACTGCAGCTGACCGACAGCATCGACTGCCTGAACGAGGTTTACCATCTCGGCATAATCACCGATGTACCCTACACACGGTGGACCGACAACCGCACATCGCTGCGCCGCGTAAACGAGCCTGTGATCCAGGTGGCACCAGACGCCAACACCATATACCGAGCCTACGTCGACTATCACGCCGCACCACTCTGCCCGTTGACCGACAGCCTTTCGGTGCGCCCAGTGCTCATACCCGAGGCGGTGATGAAGGTGAACCCCGAAGCATTGAAATACGATGCGCTCGAGTTTGATGCCTACGACCTCTCGGTCGAAGCACCGCGCAGCATCCACCCCACCGATGTCGACATCTGGACCCGCGGGTGGTATGTCAACGGACTCCTCCAGGACGAGTCGTCGTGGCACTTGCACCATCTGGCCACCCCCGACCGCGACACCCTCCAGCTGGCTCTGCGGGTATTCAACGGCCAATGTGCCGACACCGCCATCAGGCTCATACCCATCAACCGCGTCTCCATCTTCGCGCCCAACGTGTTTACCCCCCTGCGCGACAACAACCAGCGCTTCATCGTTGTCGGAACGGGCATCCGTTCGGCCGAACTCTTTGTCTACAACCGCGAAGGACTGCTCATATACCAAACCTCGGGCACCGCTCCCGACGGCAACATACTGCTCGAATGGGACGGACGCCGCAAGGACGGAACCCTCTGTCTGCAAGCCAACTACGTCTGGAAATTGGTCTACCACACCATCGACCCGTTGCAGAACGCCGCGACCGAAGTTGGTAATGTGCTGTTACTACGCTAGTTCACCCTATCCTCTACCTATCAACTACCTATCAACTACCACCGTTCTTCGATTGTTCTTCGATTGTTCTTCGATCGTTCTTCGATTGTTCTTCGATTCGAATCGAAATACAATCGAAGAACAATCGAAGAACAATCGAAGAACGGCCGGAACTGACCCAGAGAAATACGGGGGAAAAAATCGTGCAATGTGTCCGTAGGGATTAAGTTTTTTTCGTATCTTTGCAGCGTTATATTTTATAAACGTTATGCATAAAACACTGAATATAAAACTCATAACCATTCTTACACTGGTTCTGACCACAACCATGCCCGTCCTGGAGGCCCAGGAGAAGAGCGGATTCGACCTTATCAACAAGTTGAAACTGGAGGTTCGCGCCGACGGCGAGTACACCACCACCGACTCGACCCCCAACCTCGGATTCCACGGGAAATATTTCAACCTTATGCTCGGCGGCGAGCTGGGCGGCGGCTTCAGCTACTACTTCAAACAGAGGATCGTGGCCAACGAAGGTACGGTAACATTCTTCGACAATACCGACTTCCTCTACCTCGACTATATGCCCAGCCAGAACTGGCGATTCCGTTTCGGCAAGGATGCAATGGCCCTCGGCGGATTCGAGTACGACGCTTCGCCCATCGACGTCTATTTCCCCACCAACCTCTGGCGCAACATCTACTGTTTCCAGTTGGCCGCCAGCGGCGCATATATCACTTCCGACGGCAACCATACGTTCATAGCCCAGGTGTCGAACTCGCCATATATCAACTATGGCGACCTGAACTACGACGCCGGCCTTGTGGCATATAACATCTATTGGGCCGGAAATATGGGGCACCTGCATACCCTGTGGAGCACCTCGCTGGTGGAGTACAAATGGAACCACTACCTGAATATGACGATGCTCGGCACCAAGCTGGTGTACGACAAGTGGGACCTCTACCTCGACCTTATGCACCACGCCCTCACCACCCGCGACTGGGGCAAGAACTTCGGTGTGGTGAGCTGCGCAAACTACTATTTCACCGACCGTTTCAACATTTTCGTCAAAGGAATGTACGAGCAGAACAAGTCGTCGGTCCACCTGGCATCGACCGTGGCCGCCGACCACCAGCTGGCTGCAGGCCATACGTTTGCCCGCTACGGTCTCGGTTTCGAGTGGTACGCCAACAAACAGAAGAATGTGCGCCTCCACATCTACGGATGCCAGACCATCGACAGCTACACCGACGATTCGGATGTCCGTCACACCGACGACTACTGGAACTTCAACATCGGCGCCACCTGGACGATGGATTATTTCAAAATGTTCAAGAAAAACTAACCTATGGAAGAGAAACATAAAAACCCGCTGAACACCCTTCTTTCGGTGCTCGACCCGTTTCAGGTGTTCCGCCACCATGAGACCGACCCCAACAAGCAGAACGGCAAGCCCCGCCGGCTGAAGTTCACCACCAGCCGCAGCCTCGAGGCGTTGATATTCCTGGTCGTTTTCTTCGCCTTCTTCGGATTCCTGGCATACCGCATGACGCTGCCCAACATGCTCAACACCTTTATGCAGACGGCCTACCACCTGCTGCTCGAGACGGTGTTCTACATCATGGCCATCTGCGTGCTGATGGGAGCCATCTCGAAGCTGCTCACCGAGTTCGGCGTGGTGCGACTGATGGAGAATATACTGCGCCCGCTGATGAAGCCGCTATACAACCTGCCCGGTGTGGCCGCCTTGGGTGCCGTGATGACCTTCCTCAGCGACAATCCCGCAATCATATCGCTGGCCAAAGACAACAATTTCGCCCGCTATTTCAAGAAATACCAACTAGTCAGCCTCACCAACTTCGGCACCGCTTTCGGTATGGGCCTCGTGGTGATCGCTTTCATGACCGGCCTTGGCTTCGGCAAAGGCGCATTAGTGGGCCTGCTGGGTGCTGTTATAGGCAGTGTGGTCAGCACCCGACTGATGCAGCGTTTCACTCTGAAAAGCTATCCCGAATTGGATTGCCCTGTTACCGAAGAAGAAGGTACAGAACAGAATATCTCGTTCAAGAGCGAGGGTAACGCTTTCCAGCGTTTCCTCAACGCAATGCTCGACGGCGGCAAGAGCGGCGTCGGTATCGGCGTGGCTATCATTCCCGGCGTGCTGTGTATCAGCACCATAGTTATGATGCTCACCTTCGGTCCCGCAGGTGCCGACGGTACCTATCAGGGCGTTGCTTACGAAGGTGTGCCCGTAATCACCTGGTTGGCAGATAAAATCAATGTAGTCTTCTACTGGCTCTTCGGCTTCGAGAGTGGCGCCTTGGTCAGCTTCCCCATCACGGCCCTCGGCGCCGTCGGTGCTGCCATTGGTCTGGTTCCCAAATTTATAGCCGACGGCATCATCACTAATAACGCCATTGCCGTGTTCACCGCCATGGGTATGTGCTGGAGCGGTTACCTTTCGACCCACACCGCCATGCTCGACTCGCTTGGCTACCGCAAGCTTATCGGCAAAGCAATCGGCGCCCACACAGTCGGCGGCCTTTGCGCCGGCATCGCTGCCCATTGGCTCTGGGTGCTTCTTGCGCTGATTTTCTAAAATATAAGCGAAATGAAAAGGCTGTTCCTGCTTCTGGCACTAGCCTTCGGTATTGCCAGCACACATGCACAGATTCCCGCCGATGTGGTCGACGTGATGAGCCGTTGCCGTACAGCAATGTCCAACCCTGCAGGTCTTGAATACGAGATGGATATAAAGACGGGCGTGGGGCCTCTGTCTATGAAAATGCACATTGTCTCTGCCGAAAAGGGCAACATGCACCGCATGAAGCTGACAATGAAGTTTATGGGTGTAGACATCGTCTCCGAGTCGGGCTTCGACGGTACCAAAACATGGGAAGTCAAGCAGTCGGACCCACGCGATACCATCACTATCACCAGTGGCGACAAAAGCAAAAAAGGAGACAAAGAGCTCTCGTTCGATCTTGACAAGCAGTACTCCAAGGCCAAGATGAAGCTTAAGGATGGATACTACGAAATCACCTTCAGTGAACCAAAGGACAAATCGAGCAAGGTAAAAAGCGTGACCGTCAAGATATCTGAGAAGAACTACACAATGCGCGAGCTGAAAACAACCGCCAGCGGCGTCAAGGCCACCATGACCGTCACCAAGATTCGAGTCGGCCTAAAGGACAATTACTTCAAGCTTGACATGTCGAAATATCCTGACGCCGTTGTAGTTAAAGAATGATTAAGTGACTCTCAAAGAGCGTTATCGTCGCTTCCGTGCATGGCAGAAAGAGCCGCAGCGCTATGTTGACAAGGGCCTCGACAAGCATCATCTGTGTGCCAACTGCGGACACGAATATGAAGGCCGTTATTGTCCAGTATGTGGGCAAGCGGCAGGCGATGGACGTGTAACTTGGCGTTCGGTGTGGAAAAATATCACCCTGCTTTGGGGAATTGATTCACGCTCGATGATATACACAATATGGCAGCTTATTTGGCGTCCGGGCTACCTGATAGGCGAGTACATTGATGGACACCGCAAGGCGAGCTATCCACCTGTGAATATGATTTTTATCATTGTGGTTATCTATGCGGTTATCAAGCAGGTATTTGGTGTTTCTTCGCCCAGTGTAGGTCTATCCGGTTCGGATTTTGTTATCAATTTGATCAATTGGCTGATCTCACACCCTGGTTGGGGAATGCTGGCTATGACCACATTGATGATTTTGCCTACTTGGATGTTCTTCCGAAATGCTCCGAGACATACTCGTCACACTGTGCCTGAAGGAGTGTTTATACAGATATTCATGAGCACATTGGTATTCCTGGTAGTCATATTGTCGCGTACCGTCAGCTCTTGGTTTTCTTTGCTTATATTTTTCTACAACTATATCACCTATAGACAGTTGTTCGGCTATAGTGTTTTTGGAACGCTGTGGCGCGTCGTTATGTGCTTTGTGATGTGGACTTTGCAGCTGTTGATGTTTGCAGGATTGTTGTCTTTCTCCGTATATGGAATTGACAGGGTGACCCTGCGAACCACTATTGTAATTGTTGTTGCAATGGCTGTAATCCTTACTATAGGATATTTATTGGACAAGAAAAAACGCCCGCCACAAAAGGTAGAGAAGTAATATTTCCGCTAGAT
Source organism: uncultured Bacteroidales bacterium (assembly GCA_900321975.1). Lineage (GTDB taxonomy): Bacteria > Bacteroidota > Bacteroidia > Bacteroidales > P3 > Colimorpha. The sequence goes on along the minus strand of ONYC01000124.1, from coordinate 1,084 downwards.
AATTTCTTGATTATCCCAGCAATACATCCATTGCCATCATTAGGACAAAGCCGACGGCGAACCCAATAGTAGATAGATTGGTGTGACGTCCTTGGGCGGTTTCCGGGATAAGTTCTTCGACCACAACATACATCATAGCGCCTGCTGCGAATGCCAGCAGGCAGGGGAGCGCCACACCAAGTGCCGAAGCCAACAGGAGTATGGCTACCGAGCCAATTGGCTCAACCACACCGCTCAACGAACCTATCAAGAATGAGCGCCACCGTGAGTTGCCTTCGGCATGCATCGGCATCGATATGATAGCTCCTTCGGGGATATTCTGGATAGCTATGCCTATCGATACAGCCAGGGCGGCACTCAAAGTCAGTCCCTGCGCTTCGCCAGCAAAAACAACGCCCACAGCCATACCTTCGGGCAGGTTATGGATGGTGACAGCCAATGCCAGCATTGCGGTGCGCGAAAGGCGCGACTTGGGGCCCTCGGCTTTGCTGGCACCCAAATGGAGGTGGGGAGTCAATTCGTCGAGCAGCAGGAGGAACATGATGCCGGCAAGAAAGCCGATGGCGGCAGGCAGTATCTTGTCGTCCGCCATATCAATACTGGGAATAAGAAGAGACCACACGCTGGCGGCCACCATTACACCGCTTGCGAAGCCTAAAAGCGTCTTCTGAAGCCGGTCTGGAATCTCCTTTTTCATAAAGAACACAAACGCAGAACCAAACATAGTGCCCAACAATGGCAGCAATATTCCTATTATTACAACATTCATTTTTTATTCGATTTATGGATGCAAATATACAATTTTTTTTCGAACTGAAGAACTAAAGTGGTAGGAAAACGCAAAAAGACAGATATGATAACAACTTATAAATCAATAATCACAACCATAATACTCACCAAAAATGGTGATAAAATTTTGTCATATGGCAAAAAGTTAGTACTTTTGCACTCGCTTTTAAGCAGTAAAATATTGCAATATTAATCCTAAAAAACAAACAAAATGGCTTACAAAATCACTGACATCTGTGTTGCTTGCGGCACCTGCATCGACGAGTGCCCCGTTGGAGCTATCAGCGAAGGCGAC
>ONYC01000047.1 GCA_900321975.1 uncultured Bacteroidales bacterium | reverse complement strand
TGTTGCTCCTACTGGTACACAAACCGTCAACGGACAGCAGTTTAAGTATTGGGATATGGGTGAGGCCAACACGGGCCTGAACCAGAACCTCATCTTCAACAACAACGGTGGTGGAATACAGTTGCCAGACTTCGCCTATACCATTGACCACGACCTCTTCCTGCGTGTCACAGCAACTGGTGTGGAAGAAATCACGGCTGGACCGAAACATGATGGCTACGCATTGTTTATACTCAACGAGTCGAGCCAGACAGATCTTGCCCTCTATGCATGGGGCGATGCCGAAGCCTTCGGCGGATGGCCGGGCATGGCTCCCACCGGCACACAGACCATCAACGGCCTTGAGTACACCTATTTCGATATGGGCGAAGCCAATACAGGCTTGCAACTGCATCTCATTCCGAACAATAATAATAATGGTGTTCAGTGGGAAGGCGACGACCTCTTCTTCACCATCGACCATGACATCTTCGTACGCATCTTCGATGGAGGCTATGAGGTGATCAGCAAGGACTATCAAGGAGGAGGTGGTGACACCCCTGAGCCCCCTGTAACCGACAAGGTGATTATTGCAGTTAAGAACAGCGTGGGCTATGCCGATCCTCACCTCTATGTATGGGGAGACAGTGAAGCCTGTGGAGGTTGGCCTGGTGCAGCACCAGTCAAGGTGACCGACAATGGATGGTGTCTGTTTGAAGTTCCAGCCAACGGCATTTTCCACCCCATTCTCAACGACAATGGCAACCCGCAGATTGACGGTCCCGAGGTGTTCACAAACGGCAGCATGTTCTTTGATGTCAACACAGAGTGGGTGCTGTCTCAGAACACGGTGATCATTCAGAACAATGCCGGCTACAGCGACCCGAGGCTCTACGCGTGGGGCTCTGGTGAAATTTATGGCGGCTGGCGCGGTATCAAGCCCACCAGCAACGAGAATGGCACGTTGGTGTTCCCCTTGCCCAACGACGGCGGTGAGTACAACCTTATCCTGAACGGTGAAGGCGACGGCGTGCAGCAGGACATCGCCACCGTCATTGCCAGCAAGAGTTATTCGTTTGCTGCTAACTAATTTCCAAGTATGAAAAAAGTATTTATATTACTCGCCTCTGTCCTTTGCCTGTTCAATCAGGCAAAGGCAGAGGATGTGTTCACGGTGACAGCCGACAACAACACGATAATAGAGAATTTCGACGGCATGTGGGATGCTGCCTCGTCTGATGCCACGCTATCCTTGCCCGAAGGCTGGCGCATAGACCGTCAGATGAGTGCTCCCCGAATGGTTGGCGCATACAGCACCGCCGCTACGGAGGTCATGTACGCCGGTGGTGTCAGCCTTGCCAGTAATGCCAAGAACGGTACTTGGAACTTCGGTGCCAGTGCCAATCCCTCAGACCGTGCCGTGGGCGGGCTGTCAACGACCGTTGACGGCGGCACCCGTTGCGTGAGCGTGATGACGTGTTTGCTCAACGGCGGTGCCGACCTCCCCATCAACCAGCTGACCATCGGCTACGACATTGAGAAATACCGCTACGGCGACAACGACGCGGGCTTCACCGTTCAGCTGTACTATTCTAGCGACGGCAGTACATGGAAGAAAGCCGGCGATGACTTCAAGACCGTCTTTCCCAAAGATGCCGGCACGGTGGGTGCCGAAGAAGTGCCCATCTCAACGACAAGCGTCAGCGGGAAGCGTCTGGACACGAACGTGGCTGTGGGCAGCTCCCTCTACCTGGCATGGAACATCAGTGTGTCCAGCGGCTCCTCTCCCAACAAGGCCATGGCCCTGGCCATAGACAATGTCAGCATAAAGGCATCGTTTGGCGAGGCAGTCATTGACCCCGACCACATAGACCCTGACCGCCCGTCCTTCGTGGCATCGGGCATATTCCTGCGCGGCGAGGTGAACGGCTGGTCGGCTGTTACGGACTGGGAATTTTCCGACGAGGGCGGCGGCACATACGCCATCTATGACAAGGAGCTTTCGGGAGCCTTCAAGGTGGCCGACGCCTCTTGGTCGGCAGCCTGCAACTATGGCAGCAACGGCAGCGCCATCATGGCCGACACGCCTTACACGCTGGTGCTGGGAACAAACAGCAACATCGCCTGCGGCAACAACTTCGACTGCCGGCGCATCGTGCTGACGCTAAGTGGCACGGAGGCCACACTGCTGCTGGAGAGCAGGGAGGGCGACACCCCCGACGGGCCGTCAGTGGTGCAGTCGGTGACACTGATGCCCGCCGAGGTGACCCTGGTGCCGCAACTGCCGGAAAAGGTGAAAGTGCTGTCGCTGAACAACAGCCTGATACACTACAACGACCAAGACGTGATGTTCAACGACATTGCGCAAAGCATGGGTAAGGATGCCCAATGGACGAAGCACACCCTGCTGGGCAAGCCGCTGAGCACGCACTGGAACGAGGGCGACGGACTGGCTGACGACGGCCATCCGGGTGCGAAGATGCTCATACGCACGGAGGCATGGTCGCACATCATCCTGCAGGAGCAGAGCGCACTGCCGCGCACAAACATAGAGTCGTTCAGGAACAATGTGAAGCAATGGGTGGAATACATCCGCGAAAACTGTCCGAACCCCAACGCCGTCATCATAGTGCCGATGAATTGGGCATACAGCGGCGACTGGACTAATTTCACGGCTTTCAACAGCCAGTTTTACGACAACTATATGAACGTGGCCCGCGAGACGGGCGTCACGCTGTGTCCTGTCGGCGTGGCCTATCAGATGGCGTTCGACGACAAGGGCTCCGACGGCCTTGCCCCCTGGTTCCAGGACGACCGCCATCCCACGGAGATGTCCACCTACATGGCCGCCTGCATGGAATATGGTTTGATATTCGGTGAAGATCCGGCGGACATCGGCTATCACCCGGCCACTGTCGGCGACGTCGGTGCTGCCGAGATGCGCTCCTACGCTTCTCGTGCGCTGGCCGCATTCAGCAACATCGTCAGTCATACGGCAGGCACCGTGCGCTATCAGGCCGTTGCCTTCGACCAGTATGGCAAGGAGATGGAAGCCCCCGCCGACATCACCTTCACGCTGAGCGGTGGGGGGACGCTGAGCGACGGACATGTGTATACCAGCAACGGCACGGAGGGCAGCTATAGCGTGACGGCACAGAACGATACGTTCAACTCGGTTGCCAACATCAAGGTGGCACATGCCGAGACTGTGGTCGTCACCTTTCCTGCCATAGAGCTGAACGAGGACAACGCGACGGCTGATGAAGATTTCGACTGGATGGGTGCGGCAGCCGAGGCAACACTGCCCGGGGCATGGCGCGTAGACCGCCAGACTTCCGCGCCCCGCACGGTAGGCACATACGCGGCCGCAGAGACCGAAACGATGTATGCCGGTGGCAGCAACCTGCCGTCGAATGCGAAGAACGGCACTTGGAACTTTGGGGCCGACGGCAGCGACGACCGTGCCGTGGGCGGCATCAGCACCGGCGTGGCCAACGGAACGCGCTGTGTGAATGTATATGCGCACTTTATGAACACCGGCCGTAAGGACCTTGAAAACCTGAGCATCGGCTACGATGTGGAGAAATATCGCAAGGGAAACAACAGCGAAGGGTTTACCGTTCAGATGTACTACTCTGTGGATGGCCGCAACTGGACATCGGCGGGCACGGACTTCTGCACCACGTTCAGCGCCGATGCTGCCACGGAAGGCTATGCCGAGGTCCCCGGCGAGGTGAGAAACGTCAGGGCCGTGCTCCCAGGCGTAAAGTTGCAGCCGGGCGTTGACTTCTACCTGGCTTGGAACATCACGGTGAGCGCAGGCACGAACGCCGCCGGTGCAATGGCGCTGGCCATCGACAATTTCAGCATTGCCGGTGAGCTGCCTGCCGTTCCCACGGCACAGCACTACATCTACGCCATCGACGAGACTGGCTACGACGCGCTGGGACTCTACGCATGGGGAGACGGTGAACTGTTCGGTGCATGGCCGGGAGAGAGCTGGGTGGAAGAGAAAACCGTGGGCGGAGACACCTACAAGGTGTTTCTGCTGGATGCCGAGGGCGGCAGCTACAACCTCATCTTCAACAACTGGAATAATGGCAGGCAGTTGCCCGATTTCACCATTACCGCCGACCGCGACTATTATTTCCGCCTGACCGATAAGGTGGAGGAGGTGACGCCAACCACCACCGGCATCAGCGAATACAGCCATGAGGCCATGACCGGCAACACTGCAATTTACGACTTGCAGGGGCGCCGCGTCGTGCCGAGAAACATAAAAAGGGGACTGTATATCGTTGGCGGAAAGAAGATATTGTATAAATAATTAACTCAACTTTCGCAAGTTGATGTAGTTCAGGAGTTCAGACATTACTTCCAACCTCTGTAAACTGAAGAAAAGGGAGTCTTTACAACTATTGTCTGAACTCCTGTTACTCCTGTAACTCCAAGAAGTTGAGCGAATGCGAAACTTGAATGATTAACTAAAAAAACATAACAAAAATATGAAGAAAAACATTGCCTTACTCTTTTCCCTCGTTGCAGTGCTGCTTCTGGCAGCCTGTGACCCGGGGGGAGGACGGTTCACCATCGACGGCACAAAGCCTGTGAGCCAGGAAAACCGCATCATCTATCAGCTGAACATCGGCGCCTTCACTCCTGAGGGAACGTTCAAGGCCGCCCAGGAACAGTTAGGACGGCTTGACACCTTGGGAATTGACATCCTTTGGCTGATGCCCATCTATCCACGTGGTGAGACGATGCATAGCCCATATGCATCGATGAATTTCCAGGCCACTAATCCTGCATACGGTACAGTGGGGGATTTAAAGGCATTTGTGAATGCCGCTCACGAGCATGGCATGAAGGTGTGGCTCGATTGGGTGCCCAACCATGTGGCAGTAGAGAATCCTTGGGTGAAGGAACATCCTGAGTATTTCACTAAGGATACCAAGGGACAGATGATTCATCCCCACGGCTGGGGCGATGTCTATGAATTGAACTATAAGAATGAGGAATTGGTCAACGCCATGAACAACGCATTGAAGTTCTGGATTAGCGAGTGCGATGTCGATGGCTTCCGCTGCGACTACGTATCGAGCCCCACTATCCCTGTGAGTTATTGGCAGAACATCATTGCTGAACTGAAAAGCAAGAGCGGGAAGACCATCGAGTTCTTGAGCGAGACGGATATCAGCAATCCCGACAACATCCGTATCGACTCATGCAGCTTCGACTATGATTATGCTTGGGATTTCCAAAGCGATCTGGCATGGAAATTCAAGGACAGCGACAAGGCTGATTCCCTGAAGGCCATCTGCGATAAGTTCTTGGAAGGCTCCAAAAACATCAAGAACCGCCGCATGGTCTATCTGACCAACCACGATCAGAACTTCAACGACGGCGGCCACACCCTGAAGGACTTCTATGGTGACAACCGCTATCTGCTAACCGTGCTGGAGTTTACCTTTACCGGTATGCCGTTGCTTTACCAGGGACAGGAAATTGGCGATCCTGACACGCTGAACTACTTCACCGATGTCAAAGTGAAGTGGCAGCAGGTTGACCGTAAGATGCAAAACATTGTTCGTACGCTTGTGGCCTTGCATCATACCCAGCCCTCGCTGGCTGCCGATGCTCCGGTGGAATACGTAAGCGTCAGCGAACCCATGGTGCTGGCCTATCAGCGCGGTCCGGTGCTGGTTTTGCTAAATCTCGGCACCAGTCCCTGTTCGGTACTTTGCAATGACATTGCAGCTGGAAAATATACTCAGTGGCTTGACGGGCAAACCATCCAGGATGCTCCATCTGCCACTGATATCTCTCTCGATGCAAGCACACCTATAGCACTCAGTGCTAAGGGATTTGCAGTCTACGTAAAACAGTAATGACTTGCTTCATCAATAAAGGCTTACTGTTTAATTAGAGTTATAGTTTTAACCAAGGGCTGGCTGCTCTGTGAAGAACGGCCACCCGTTTTTTTAAAGAATACAAAATGACATGATAACAAATATAAGCAAAAGACTTCTGATAGGTTTGTCATTTATCATTTGTCACTTATCATTGAGTGAAACGGTGGCCGCCGACTATGTTGACGACATCAATACCGAAGCAAACAACAAAGCAGGGCATCAGGTGATATACGAAATGAACATTGGTTCATTTACCCAGGCCGGAACGTTTTCTGCGGCACTGCAACGCCTCGGCGAGTTGAAGATGCTTGGCGTGGACATTGTGTGGCTAATGCCCATCTATCCACGGGGAGGTGGCATCAACAGTCCATACGCCCCCACGAACTATCAGGAAGTGAATCCTGCTTACGGCTCTGTAG
>ONYC01000081.1 GCA_900321975.1 uncultured Bacteroidales bacterium | reverse complement strand
CCTCGATGTCCGCCTCTGGCCCGTCGGCGCCTACATCCTCCGTATCCACACCCCCCAGGGCGTCGCCACCAAGAAGCTCACCGTCGTGCGGTAGCCGCAGGGTTATCACTGCCAGACGGAGTAAACAAACAGCAGGAAGGGGGGACACAATAAATCACATCTTCACGGCTTGAAATATAACACGCCGATGTATATGCCTTCACCCATCGTAAGGGTTGAAAAAAAGCATAGTCCTATCAATGATTGTAAAACGTTCGGCGGCACACAATAAATTGTGCCGCCGAACGTTTATTTACCGACCATACATTGTGGTCTGAACAATTGATACAATAAAAAGATAAACACATGAAAAACATTGGATGGCAGATGTTTCTCGCACTACTGATAGCCGACATCATCGCCGTAGTGATGCTTGCCCTGACTGTGAAACTGAAAATAGTGATCATAGTCGGATTGTTGATTTTTGCCGTACTTGCCATAGTGCTGTTTTTCAACAACCGCTCGCGCGAGAAAGGCAAGAAACGTGAAGAAGAAGCTGCGGCCAAGATTGCCACCCTGCAGGACCAGGTGGAAGTGGCACTCAGCAGCAAGAACAACCTCAACAGCTCGGTACATTAAAGGATGGAGCTTCCGTCGAAGATACTGCAGGAGGCTGTGGACCAGCTTGCGGCGCTGCCGGGCGTAGGCAAGCGGTCGGCCCTGCGCTATGCCCTCCACCTTGTCGGTCAGGAGGAGGCCGGCGTGCGCGACCTCAGCGAAGCTCTCCTGCGCCTCAAGACCGACCTGCACCACTGCCGCCACTGCCACAACATAAGCGACACAGAGATATGCCCCATCTGCGCCAGCCAGAAGCGGCAGAGGGGTATTGTCTGTGTGGTAGAGAACGTACAGGACGTGATGGCCGTGGAGAACACACAGCAGTACAGAGGCCTTTATCACGTGCTTGGAGGCGTTATCTCGCCCATCGACGGCATAAGCCCCAGCGACCTCGAGATCGCGTCGCTCGTGGAGCGTGTGCGCTCCGGAGTGCCCGACGCGGTGGAAGAGGTGATCCTGGCGCTGCCCACCACCATGGAGGGCGACACCACAAACTACTATATCAACAAACTGCTGCAACCGACGGGAGTGAAGGTCACCACACTTGCACGCGGCGTGGCCGTGGGCGACAGCCTTGAATACGCCGACGAGATAACCCTCGGCCGCAGTATCGCACACCGAATACCGTTCGAATGATGAAAACGCAAATAATCATCTTAACCTTCCTAGCCCTGCTAAGCTGCGGAAATCAGAGCAATCTGAATAATCAGAACACTCCGGATATTCCCAATGACCCCATACCGGAATACACCCTTGAGGAGAATATCGGCATGATGCTTCTGGTGGGCTTCCGCGGCACGGAGCTAGATTACAACAAGAACATCGAGATCATCAGCGCCATCCGCGACTACCATGTTGGGAGCGTGATCCTGTTCGACTACGACGTACCCACAGGCACCTGCGGCCGCAACATCAAGGATGCCGAACAGCTGAAACGCTTGTGCAAGCAACTCCGCGCGTTCAACTCCGACCTGCTCATTGGCATCGACCAAGAAGGGGGCTATGTGAGCCGATTGAGCAAGCGTTACGGTTTTCCCGCCATACCGTCGGCCAAACAGTTGGCCGCCATGGGCGACGACAGCCTGCGCCACTATGCCGACATGACAGGACAGATGCTCCAGGAGCTTGGTATCAACCTCGATTTCGCACCTGTGGCCGACGTCGACATTAACCCGCGCTGTCCCGTCATTGGAGGCATCGAGCGCAGCTTCTCAGCCGACGCTGAACGTGTACGCCAGTGCTGTCTGATATGGGGCGAGGAGATGGCAAAACATCATGTTGTAAGCTGCATGAAACACTTCCCAGGCCACGGCAGCGCCACCGGCGACACACACAAGGGATTGGTAGATGTCACCAACACATGGCAACGCTGTGAGCTTGCCCCCTATCGCGATTTAGCCAACAAATGGTACCCTCGTCCACCACTCATGGTGCCCACCATCGGCATGGTGATGACAGCTCACGTAATCAACCGGCAACTAGACCCCTCGGGCCTGCCGGCATCCCTATCGCCCAAGATTACATCCTACCTGCGCGACACCCTCGGCTTCCAAGGCATCATCGTCACCGACGATCTTGCCATGGGTGCAATCGTGAGCCAATATAGCTTCGAAAAAGCTGTAAGCATGTCCGTTATGGCCGGCGCTGACCTGTTATGCCTGAGCAATAACGGTGGCACATACGACGTGAATATGGTGCCGCGTGCTGTCAAGGTTATCAAACAAATGGTCGAGAACGGCGAAATAAGCGAGGAACGCATACGCCAGTCGGCAGAACGGGTGCGAGACTACTTACAACAAAGAAATCTTAAGTTAAAATAGATAAACATCATACTGTGAAAGAGATACACAATTTTACAATCATTAGCCGCGAGCAGCTTGGAGAGAAATATTTCCGCCTCGTTCTGCAACATGGCGGCAAGATGCAGCCAGTGGCTCCGGGACAGTTCGTGGAGGTTCAGGTAGATGGGTGCCGCGAGGTAATGCTGCGCAGGCCAATATCGGTACACGACGTTGACCAACAGGCTGGTACCATGAGCCTTCTGATACAAATTGTAGGCAACGGTACCCGTAAACTGGCCGAACTGAAAGAGGGCGACAAACTCAATGTGGTCTACCCGCTTGGGAATGGGTTCAGCACCGATGTTGCTGCCAGCAGCCATGCCTTGCTGGTGGGTGGCGGCGCAGGAATAGCGCCTCTGCTTCACCTAGCCAAAGTGCTTGGAACAAGGGGAGTAAAGCCCACAATACTGCTCGGTGGACGCACAGCCGGTTTAATACCGGCACGCGATGATTTCAAGCCTTACGGCGAGCTTTGCATCGCTACCGACGATGGAGCGCTTGGTCATAAAGGTCTTGTTATCAGCCATCCAGCCTTTTCAGGACAATACGATATAATATACACCTGCGGCCCCACGCCGATGATGAAAGCCGTGGCCCGATCGGCCGCCGAACGCGGAATACGCTGCGAGGTGAGCCTGGAGAACATGATGGCCTGCGGTGTCGGTGCATGCCTGTGCTGCGTAACCGATACCGACGAAGGACACCGGTGTGTCTGCAAGGACGGCCCCGTATTCGACATCACAACAATGAAAAAATGGTACCAATGCTAGAAGTTAAAGTACATAATCTCAAGCTGAAGAACCCTGTAATGACCGCCAGCGGAACCTTCGGCTACGGCGAGGAGTTTGCCGATTTCATAGACCTCAACCGCCTAGGCGGTTTTGTGGTGAAGGGCACCACAGGCACCCACCGCGAGGGTAATCCCTACCCCCGCATGGTCGAGACCCCCTCGGGCATGCTCAACTCTGTGGGCCTGCAGAATGGCGGCGTGGACAAGTTCTGTTCGGAGGTGTATCATCGCATCAAACACCTTGATACCAATATAATAGTCAATGTCAGCGGCTCCTCGATCGAGGAATACTGCAGCGTGGCTGAGAAGATTGATGCCCTGGATAAGATACCGGCTATCGAATTGAATATCAGCTGCCCCAACGTCAAATGCGGTGGCATGGGTTTCGGCACCAGCCCAGATATGGCGGCGCAGGTAGTGGAAGCGGTACGCAATGTATACCATAAAACACTGATAGTAAAGCTTTCACCCAATGTAACCAGCATTACCGAGATTGCCAAAGCAGTTGAAGGTGCCGGTGCCGACAGCGTGAGCCTTATCAATACACTCCTGGGTATGGCCATCGACATAGAGCGTCGCCGCCCCTGTATGGCCAACATCACAGGTGGCCTGAGCGGCCCTGCCGTGAAGCCCGTTGCCGTTCGCATGGTGTGGCAGGTAGCTCACGCCGTGAAGATCCCGATAGTAGGTCTGGGTGGCATCTGCACCGCAGAAGACGCCATCGAGTTCCTTATGGCCGGTGCCACCGCTATAGAGGTTGGTACCGCAAACTTCATCGATCCTGCCGTCACCATTAAAATTATCGACGGAATGGAAGCCTGGTGTAACAACCATGGAGTCAAAGATATCAATGAAATTATCGGCATAATATGATTTTGATCGCCGACAGTGGCAGTACTAAGACCACCTGGATGGAAGTAATCTCTGGTAACAAGATAGTTACTGAGGGACTGAACCCACATTTCACCACCGACGAACGGTTACTCTCCGTGTGTGATTTTGTACGACAGCAATTTTCGAATATCAACTCTCCGGATTCAATTCATTTCTACGGCGCCGGATGTGGCAACAACACTCAGCGCAATCGCGTAAAAAAGCTGTTATCCGCAGGATTCAACACGGAAAACGTGGAAGTTGAGACCGATATGCTTGGTGCTTGCCGTGCGGTAAGCACCGGGCGTGAGAGCCTCGTTGCGATACTTGGTACTGGAAGCAATGCCTGCTTCTTCGACGGTTATAAGATTAAATACCAGCCGACAAGCACGGGGTATATCCTTGGAGACAAAGGGTCGGCGAACCACGTCGGCCGACTATTGCTAGATGAGTATCTGACACATGTAATGCCACTGAAAACAAGACAGTTGTTTCACAAAACATTCCGCATGTCAGATGCCCAGATGATCAACGCCGTGTACCATAAACCTACCCCCAACCGTTTCCTCGCATCCTTAGCACCCTTTGCAGCTGAAAACCAAGACGACCAATATTGCCATGGGACATTATGGGGAGCCTTGCTGGATTTTTACGCCGACACTCTGTTGCCAGTAATATGGAAGATGCACCGCAGGGAATGCACCATCAACCTTGTTGGAGGGTTTGCAAAAGCCATAGAGCCAACAATAAAACAGTTTTTCAGTGAAGAAGCCAGAGGGTTTGAGGTTACAAGCATTGTGGCCGACCCGATCGATGGCTTGAAAAAATATCATCTAAATACACCATAACATGAACCTTGAAATCAAAATAAAAGAAGGCCTTGGCGACCTGACATTCAACATGCCTGTGGAAGAAATTGCGCCAATTATAGGCCTAGCCACCGAAGTGGAAAATATCGACAATGCTGCCGACGAGTCCACAACAGTGCTACACTACAACGATATGGGCCTCACCCTTTTCTGCGAAGGAGAGAATCCACAGTTAGCCTGCATTGACATCGACAATGAAGATTGTACTTTGTTTGGCAAAAAGGTATTCGAAATGAACGAAAGAGAGATTGTGAAGCTTATGGTATCAAACAACTACGCAGAACAGGATGCCGACGAGGAAGATTGGGGTGAGCGTCGCATATCCTTCCCAGAAGCAAATATCGATTTCTACTTCGATGATGGAGAATTGACATCAATTATACTAGGTGCATGACCCCGTTGTTCAGCACTGCATATTTCCCCCCTGTGGCATACATCGCCACGCTCATGAAGTACCCCGAGATACAGATTGAGACAAAGGAAACATTTCCAAAGCAGACCTACCGCAACCGGATGGAAATACTGACCGCCGGAGGCATCAGGGCGCTCTCCGTGCCAGTGATCAGAAACAATCACAGCCGCACAGAAGAGGTAAGAATCGATTATAAAGAACGGTGGAATATCATACACCTCCGTACGATTGAAGCTGCCTACGCAGCATCACCATACTACGAATACTATAGAGATGACCTCATAGCCATTCTAACACCAAGATACAACTACTTATTAGAGCTAAACACAGTCGCTCTTAATTGGCTTTTAAAACGTCTAAAGATCACCACGACTATTACCCCGACATCTGATTATCTTCCGGAACTGACGGACAACCATATTGACTTTCGCAACACATTTTCCCCAAAGAAAGCCTTACAAGAAAATAATATTAAACCATACTACCAGGTATTTAGCGACCGCCAACCATTCTCACCGAACCTTAGTACGCTTGATTTATTAATGAATCTAGGCCCAGAAGCAAAAAACCACTTAGAAAACATAGGAATAATTTAACCAACAATCATAGAACAAACTATTTAGCCCCATTGTTCCTCACGAAACAATGGGGCTAAATAGTTGGAATCTAACAAGCAAAGGTTAACAATAATACTGAAATATCAGCAGGGCTTATACCACTAATACGTGAAGCCTGACCAATAGAAACCGGACGGTATCGGTTGAGCTTCTCCCTGCACTCATAACTCAATGCATGCAAAGTATAGTAGTCAAAATCGACAGGCAACGAAATGTCTTCAAACTTCAATATCCGACTAGCCACCTCTTGCTCTTTCTCGATATACCGTTGATACTTTATTGAGGTTTCGACTTCTTGATGCACTTCATTACGCAAGTTGTCGGGCAAAGCCGATACTGCCGCAGCCAACTCGGGCGACAATTGCTCAAGATCGGCGAGCGACAGCTCGGGGCGCAACAGCAACGTCGAGAGATGTACACGCTGACTGAGAGGCGCAGAATGGTGCTCTGCGAGCCACCCATTGGCCTGAGAGGGTACAATCGGCAACTCCTCTACAATGCGCGATAGCTCTGATACCAATCTCCCCTTCTCCTCGACGCGACGCATACGTGCATCATCAGCAAGCCCGATAGCATATGATAGCGGAGTAAGTCGCTGGTCCGCATTATCCTGACGGAGAAGTATACGATATTCGGCACGCGAAGTAAACATGCGATAAGGTTCATCCACCCCCTTTGTTACTAAGTCATCAATAAGCACACCTATATACGCCTGCGAACGGCCAAGAACAAACGGAGCCTTACCCTTCAATTTCAGAGCCGCATTTGTACCAGCCAGCAACCCTTGACAAGCAGCCTCCTCATAGCCTGTAGTACCATTGATTTGACCAGCAAAGTATAGATTCCTTATTAGCTTGGTTTCAAGCGTATAGGCCAGCTGCGTCGGGGGGAAATAGTCATATTCTATTGCATACCCCGGCTTAAAGATGCGCGCGCACTCGAACCCTTCTATTGAATGCAGGGCATCTAACTGCACATCCAATGGGAGCGATGAAGAAAAGCCATTAAGGTACCAACTTTGCGAGAGCCACCCTTCTGGTTCGACAAAAAGTTGATGATGATCTTTATCGGAGAAACGATCAATCTTATCCTCAATCGATGGGCAATAACGCGGACCTCTTCCTTGGATACGCCCTGTAAACATTGGGGATCTAGAGAATCCCGTTCGCAAAATATCGTGAGTTCTAAGATTTGTATTTGCCAGATAACATGAGCGCTGCTCAGTCAATGGCATAGTGTTTGTGAAAGAGAACTTGGCCGGAACGGTATCTCCGGGCTGTTCCACAAGTTTCGAGAAATCTATTGTACGCCCATCCACACGTACGGGTGTTCCCGTCTTCAAGCGCTGCACCTCAAAGCCATTTTCACGCAACTGATCAGATAATCCCACTGCAGGGGCTTCCCCTACCCGACCACCTTGCCACGAATCTTCACCTATATAAATACGGCCATTAAGGAATGTGCCACTAGTCAAAACCACAGCCTTTGCCGGGACGGTGTGCCCCATCCTGGTTACAACTCCAGACACAACATTACCATCAAACGTAAGGGCAACAACTTCGTCTTGCCAGAGAGAGAGATTCGGCACAGATTCAAGTACACGTCGCCAGTTTGCCGAGAAGAGCATTCGGTCGCACTGTGCACGAGGGCTCCACATAGCAGGACCCTTCGAAAGATTAAGCATCCTAAACTGAATAGCCGAACGGTCGGTCACAATACCAGACCAACCCCCAAGTGCATCAATTTCGCGGACTATCTGTCCCTTCGCCACACCCCCCATAGCAGGGTTACAAGACATCTGACATATATTGTCAAGAACCTGGGTGATAAGCAATACATTTGCGCCAATACGAGCAGCTGCAGCGGCAGCTTCTGCCCCGGCATGTCCTGCGCCTACAACAACGATATCGTATTGCTCAAATATCATATTCTATGGCATTTAACCTATCTGTTCCTCGTGAAACAGCATCAATGTTTCTTCCTCCTGACGGCGCATCTCTCTAGCCTCCTCTTCTGTCTTATCTCCCTGCCCAAGGAGATGCAGAACCCCATGAACTATTACACGGTGTAGTTCACATTCAAATGTGACACCAAACTTTCCTGCATTATCTTTTACCCTTTCTATACTAATGAGAATATCACCAGAAATCAACCCTCCTGCAACATAGTCGAAAGTGATTATATCAGTATATGTGTCATGATTAAGATATTGACGATTCACCTCAAGAAGGTACTCATCGTCACAAAACAGATAATTTATGTTGCCTACCGACTTCCCACGACGGATTACTACTTTGGTGAGCCATTTTTTGACTTTCGAAGCTTCACGAAGGTCAAAATTCACAGATTGTGCAGAGAACCGGATTGACATTACAATGTATTTATATCTCTGATTTACACTATTTTATACAGATATTTACCATAATTATTCCTCAAAATAAAGGCGGTATAAGCACTATAAAGGGCAATCCATACTCCAATATTGGGAACAAAAAGAGCAATCGCATTATGCGGCCACTTGAGCAAAGTGTTGCTGAAGGACTGTGATACGCTCGAGGGCTTCGGCGGGATCTATTCCTTCGACAACAAATTCGAGACGAATATGCCGACCACCATCTGAGTAGGTCATCTTGTCGGCAAGCGATTGCATGATGAAAATACCTTCACCTGTAGACGCATCTGACGAAGGGAGATTGCCATAACGGTAATAGTCGAATCCCATCCCTTCGTCAATCACCTCAGTGAAGATTCCGCCGCAACAGGTCCCAAAAGTCAAAGTTACCATCTTGCTTGTATCACTATGGTTGCCATGAACAATAGCATTTTCTACCGCCTGAAGAGTTGCAACACTGACAGCGGAATAATAACGGCCTATATTGCAATCACTGCAAAAATGAAACAGACGTTCCTCAACTGCGGGAAGATTAGCTATATCCGACTGGATTACAAACGTTTCAATCATAACGAGCTTGGCATATTTCAGCCACAAAGTTACTCAAAAATGCCGAACAACTGCCAAGCTCTGAAATTTATTTTCAACAAAATGCTGTTGAACAATCTCTATAGCACAACCACTTTGACAGGACTAGCATTGTCTATACAAAGCAGGTATAGCCCTGCCGATGGCGCCTCAATAGTATTGCATGTCGAATATGCCACACGACGTCCAAAAAGGTCATAAAGCGACATCTCCCCCACCCTATTTGTAACGAATATCGTAGTGCCGCACGTTACTACGGAAAAAAAGCTATTATTGTATGGAGACTCGACGGCTTCGCAATCATCATATATATTGGTAAAATAACTCCAACCGGCTTCGTTCTGATAGGCCTCGAGGCTGCCGCATGGCACGGTGAGTACAAGTCCGTGATCCATATTGCTGAATGTATTGGCAAATGCACGCGGGGGCGTCGTTGCTAAGCTACGCATCTTACTAATGTTCCCACAATCCGAGAAAGCATAATCCCCAAGATAACAAAGGTTTTCCGGCAGTGTGATTTCCGGCAACTTGACGCATTCCCAAAAGGCAGCAGAGTCGATATAAACCACCGACGACGGGATATTTATCTCTTCAAGATAGAAATTGCCGGCAAAAGCCTGATAACGTATAGTATCGATACCTTCAGGAAGTCTTATTTTGTGAGGACCACCCATATAGTTATAACAGCAAGCCATACTGCCTATATATGTCACACTGGGAGGAATAATAAGCGAGTCGAGACGGTTACAGCTGGAGAACGCGTAACTATCAATAGAACGAACGCTGTCGCCAAGGTCAATTGAGGTGATATTACTATAATAGAAAGCGCCCCACTCTATAGTTGCCGAAGCATTGGCAATAACAACCTCCGCAGTGCGCGATTTCCTAAAAGCACCGTAAAATGAAGCCTTGCCAATTACTGCTACTGTCGAAGGAATAGTTATCGATCTCAGTGATGTACAATATGCAAACGCAAGCCTACCTATTGAAACAAGGCCTTCCGGCATAGTTACAATCTTCAATGACGAATCTGCACAGAACGCAGCACTATTGATTATTCGCAAACTATCGGGCAATCCCACATAAACCAACTCGTTGTGCCGCCAAAATGCCGTGTCCCCAACTTCTGTTACAGTGTATTGCAAACCAAGATGCTCCACTGTAGAAGGCAGTAACAACGTATCACCGTATACAATGCTATCGCTGCCGCGCACACTAACCAGACTTTCCGTATCGTCTATGATGGTATAGAAAAGCGTGTCGCCCCTAAGACTGACATCAATAAAATCATAGATGTTTTGTGCCTCTGCTGTAAAGGACAGCAACCCTACTGCAGCCATAAAAACGGCCATCTTGAGAAATCTTTTCATATCACTTATAATTTTGTAATTGAACTATTAAAGCTAATATAGCCAACGTAAAGAGTACCCTGTAGCGGTGCTGTTACGGAGCGGGGCCGAAACCTTGATTGCAGGGCTGTCGCCCACTTGCACAAGGAATGCACTGGTACTATGAAAACTGATTCCATTCCCGATGCTGATGCGACACTGACCATTACAGAGTTCTGAAGCTATCAAGCGTCCTTCGAAATCATACACACGAATCACCTCGCCAAATACGCCTTCTACAATAAGATGATTGCCATTGAACTTGATTATTGGCTTTGGATATTCGGGGAGGGGAGGAGCCTCACAAGTATCGACTATGCTCTCGAACCAATCCCAACAGTGTGCTGAGCGGTATGACGCTCCACTACGGCACGGGACGATAAGGATAGCCTCTTGCGGAACCTCCCAGAAACACCATTCTCCAACAATACTCGGTGGTCGCAGGGAACTAGTACACAGCGTGTCGAGCATAGAACAGCCATTAAAGGCATCACGACCAATATGAGTAAGAGTGGCTGGAAGCGTGACCTTACGCAGATCGCGGCAGTTGGCCAAAGCACTATCAGCCAACGCCGTTACTGTATACCACAACCCGTCATTCATTACTTTGGAAGGAATATCAATATAACCATTAGGGAGTACATCGGCGGGTTGCAAACTTACTTTGACAGTTTTAGCGGTTCGGATAACTGTGCAGAATAACGAATCACCCTGCGCGGTAACGGCAACAAAGTCATAAGTACGAGAAGGCTCCAGAATTGGCTTTTTGGGCATCTCTGGCGGCATTGCGACGTTGGACTGGGCATCCATAAGCATATCGGCCTCATCTGCGCTCTGCGGAGGCGTTACAGGCTCGACAAATAATAGCGGTTCAGCGGTATTATTAGTATCGGCCACGGCCACTTCCGTTCTGGAACGAAAAACTGCATGGCGCAAATTTGGCACTGTTGTCATTGCTACAGCCGAGAGCGTCAGCAGCAACAGCAGCGAAGCAACCAACCTGCGCGCCATTTGGGCATGCGCCAATCGTTGCTGGCACCATTGCTCAAGGCCGTCGGTCATCTCGCGTTGCAGCTTGTCGCCGTCGAAGTTATGAAGGCGATCAGCCAGGTTTTCTATATCATTTTTGTTCATGTTCATGTTGTGAGCGTAGACGTTGGATGGTGCGGTGAAGGCGTTGGTAGACGGCATCGCGGCTCAAACCAGTCAGGTTGGCTATCTCGACTGCAGAATAGCCTTCGAGGCGCATACGCACAATAGATTTATCGGGTTCAGGTAGCGAAGCAACCAACTCGGCTGCAATATTGGCCTCACAATTCTCCGGATTAGCCAAGTTATCCGTGATCTCTGGCGTCAGCGGCTGGTATATAGGGGATTGCTTTCTGTATATGTGGTTGAGCGTACGACGCGTATATAACGTTACCCATGCACGTTCCTCATAAAGACGGGCATTGGGGCGCAACCGCCCGAAATGCTGCCAGAGTTCCACCGAGACCTCTTGTACAAGGTCTCGACAGCGCTCCCAATCTCCACCGGAGTAAAGCCAGCAAAGCCTCCACACGCGAGAACGGTGGCGTAACAGGAGGTCGGAATATGCACTATGGCGGTCCATTTACAGAAATATAATACCCACTTTTCATTCAAAATCTGACATCCACACTACAAAAATATGAAAAAAAATCATGCCCAACACCATATATTAGCATTGGGCATGACAATAGACTTGTTACCGTGTTGTTACAGCGTTATTTATGGGGGTTGTTCGAGTACGGACATTTATTACAATTATCACATCCGCAGCCGCACCCTCCTTTGCCTTTTCCTAGGCGCACAGCACGGCGTACCACAAAGAATACCGCAGCAGCAACAATCAGTATAACTATTAGCGTCTGTATCATTCCTAGAAAATTAACGTTGCTATTTGGAAGAACAATGTACTTACTATCCATGCCAGGCCAATGGTGTATACCACCGTGAAGAGCGCCCACTTCCATTTACCACTTTCGTTCTTGATTGCAACAACAGTACTGACACACGGCATATATAGCAATATGAAAAGAAGCATCGACATAGCGCTCAAGGGTGTCATATTGTCGCGAATCAGCTGCGAAATCCTGTTTTCACTTTCATCGCTCTCGAAGTCTGCCTCAAGCATCTCGGCTTCATCGCTCGAAGTGGCATATACCACGGCCATCGTGCTGGCTACCACCTCTTTGGCACCTATACCGGCCAACAGACTCACACTCTGACGCCAGTCGAAGCCGCACGGCCGCATGGCAGGTTCGATAGTCTTGCCTATCTTGGCCATATAGCTGTTCTCGGCCTGCACACGACGGTCAGCGTTGGTCGGGTAATAACTCAACGCCCATACGATTATCGAGGCCCCGAGGATAATGGTACCCATCTTCTTGAGGTATTCCTTACCTTTCTCCCAAGTATGGCGCAGCACAGCCTTTGCTGTAGGCATACGGTATGGCGGAAGTTCCATAACGAACGGCAGGCTCTCGCCACGCACAAAGAAACGGCTGAAGAGTTTGGCCATCAGTACCGCCATCACCATTCCAAGCAGATAAAGCCCCATAAGGACGAATGCTGCCCATTTGCTGAAGAAAGCACTTACAAGTATCACATACACCGGGATTCGCGCAGAGCAACTCATCATCGGGATAACCAGCATAGTGAGAAGCCTCGACTTGCGGTCTTCGATAGTACGGGTGGCCATAATGGCCGGCACATTGCATCCAAAGCCCATGATCATAGGTATGAAGCTCTTGCCGTGCAGACCCATTTTGTGCATAAGCTTGTCCATAATAAACGCTGCGCGAGCCATGTACCCGCTGTCCTCCATAAAAGAGATGAAGAGGTACAGGATGAGAATATTGGGCAAAAATACCAGCACCGAGCCTACACCGGCAATGATACCGTCGCAAATAAGGCTCTTCAAGGGTCCGTCACCCATGGCCGAGCCAACGATTTCGCCCAACCAGCCGAAAAGGGCCTCGAGCCAATCCATAGGGTATTGGCCGATGGCGAAAGTACAGAAGAAAGTGATGAACATAACCACCAGAAACACCGGGTAGCCCAACCAACGGTGGGTGACTATAGCATCTATCTTGTCGGTATGCGCATGCAACGTGCTCTTCTCGTTCTTCTCATAACACTCCGCCAAAGCACCACGCACAAAGGCATATTTGGCATCTGTAATGGCGCTCTCGATATCCTGACGCTCCGACTCCACCGTTACCTGATGCCCTTTGCTTATATCCTTGTCAACCAAGCGACGGCCACTGTGTTTCTTGAACTCTCCAGCAATCTCGTCACGCATCTTGAGCACACTTCCGTCAGTATCGCGCTCTGCCGTATACTGCTCCAACTGTTTGTCATTCTCCAGCAGTTTGATACTGAGGAATCGTGTGGAGAGCGTATCACTGAAACCATGTTCATAAAGTTCTGTGCGCAACCGGCTGATACAACGCTCCAGTACAGCACCATGGTTCACATGGATATGGCGTGTCTTGTTGTCGCGTCCTTCGAACACCTCGATAATCTTGTCGAAAAGCGACCCTATGCCTTTACCGTTGCGCCCTGTAGTGGGGATAATAGGCATACCCAGCAGGGTGCTGAGCTGGTCTATATCCAATTTGTCGCCGCTGCGCTGAAGCTCGTCATACATATTGAGTGCCATCACCATCGTGATATCCATATCGATAAGCTGACTGGTGAGGTATAGGTTGCGCTCCAGATTACTGCCGTCCACCACATTGAGGATGATATCCGGGTTCTTCTCTATGATATGTTTGCGCACATAGAGTTCCTCGGGCGAATAGGCGCTGAGTGAGTAGGTTCCAGGGAGGTCGACCAGATTGAACGTATAACCGCCATACTCAAATGTACCCACCTTCTCGTCCACCGTTACGCCGCTGTAGTTACCTACACGCTCATGAGCATGGGCGGCGATATTGAATATGCTTGTCTTTCCGCAGTTTGGATTGCCCACGAGGGCCACATTTATGGTCTTTGCACGCTCTTCGGCGATATGATGCATAGCGTCGCAGTCTGGTGCGTCGATGGGCTGGTAATCGTCGTGGTTCACAATTTCGCGCTCGGCCTCCTTCTCACTCACAATCTCCACTTTCTGTGCATCGCTGCGACGCAATGAGACCTCGAAATTCATTATACGGTATTTGATAGGGTCTTTCAGCGGTGCATTAAGTATGGATTCAACGGTAACGCCTTTGATGAAACCCATCTCGATAATGCGCTTACGGAAAGCCCCGTGGCCCGCCACACGGACCACTACTGCACGCTCACCAGTTTGTAATTCAGATAGTAACATAGTTAGCAGTATTAGGTTTTCAATCTGCAAAGATACGAATAATCAGGCAATTGCCTTATCACCTAAAATGGTGATATTATCGATAGAAGTAGTCGTTTACTTTCTCGCGATAGTACGGCTGCAGGGTAGGGGGAACGGTATGCAACTGGTCGCTGCCGGGCTGTAGCTGCCGGTTATACTTCTCCAGTTCGGCGGGCGACGGCTGGCTGTAGATATCGCCTGCTTCGTGGCTCTCCCGGCGCTCTTCCTTCTCGCGCTCCATCTCTGCCTTCTCATGCTCAAGCAGACGGGTCATTATCTGCTGCTGTCGCTTGATGGTCTGTTGGGTGATAGTTCTGTTCACCAGGTCGGTCTCTGTCTGCTCCATCTGGCGCATCAACTGGTCAATCTCCTTGGCCAGCTTGCTATTGCCGGCATCCCCTTCCTTCAATTCCTGCCCATACTCCTGCATCATGCGGCGTATCATCTCCTGTTGGGCGGCCATCTTGGCAAACTCCTCGCTCATCTGCTGACCTTGGCCCAGTTGGTGACGTCCGCCGGGTTTGTTGCCCTGCTTTTCGAGCTGCTTCTTGAGGGCTTCCATCTGCTTGTTGAGCTCCTGCTGCATCTGCCGCATCGACTTTGGCGACGGTTTTCCGCTGCCGGGATTGCTGCACTGCGAATTGCTCTTGCCTCTGTTCTTGCATTGGCCGCTCTTCTGCTTCTGTGCATTCTGCCGCATCTGGTTCTGCATCTGATCGAGGCTTTCGGCCAGCACGAGTGCAAGGTTGTTGAGCGATGTCATCGAGTACTGCATCGAGCGGGCGGCATTGGTATTCTTATAGCTGCCGTAGAAACTCTGGTTCATATCGAGCAGTGCCGAGAGCGATGTGCTTACGTTCGAGTTCACCTCGCCCAATTCCTTGGTAATGGCCGTTGCCACGTTGAGCTGGCGGCGAGCCATTGCGCGGAGCGAGTCCTCTACCATACGGAAGTCGTCCTTGACTCGGTTCTGGCGCGAAATGATGGTCTGATACTTGGGGTCCTGGATATAGATGCTGTTCACGTCGGATATGAGCGCCTCCTGGTTGAACGAGAGCTGCACCAGGTTCTTCAGCAACTGCCTCACTTGCTCGGCGTCTTCGGCCAGGTCTTCCTGCTCAGCCTCGAGCTGGGCTTCCGCCAATGCTTCGCTCATCTGCTCCATCTCGTCGGCGGCCTGCTTCTGCTGCTTCGAGGCATCATTGTTCTTCCCCTTTTGCATATTCTGCGAGGCCTCTTTCTGGTGATGCTCGATCTGCCGCTCAAGCTCCTCGGGCACTTTGAAGTCGGTCGAAGGGTCGAGGTTCTTGTAGTCCTGCTTTATCTGGTCGATATCTTTCTTCAGATCCTGGAACTTTTCGTTCAGCTCCTGCTGGCGCTGCTGCAGCTGTTCGTTGTCCTTGCCCTTGGCCTGCTCTGTTTCACGCGAAACATCGCGCTGCTGCTCGGCCAGCTTGTCCATCTTCTCGATTGTCTGCTCCACTTTCTTTTCTATCTCGAGCCGTTTCATAAGCTCTATATTCTGGTCGAGCTGCTTCTCAAGCTCAGCATTGTCTATCTTCAGCTGTTCCAGCTCCTGCTGCACTTTCTTTTTGTCCAACTCCTGCATCATACGCTCGATTTCGGCCATAGTCTCCTTCATCTTCTCGTCCATCACCTCGTTCATCAGCCGGTCGAGTTCGCGTTGCTTCTCCATCAGTTGCTCGCTCTGCTCGCGGTATTTCTGCTCCATGCGGTTGTTCTCACGGATCTGCTGCTGCATCTGCTGCATCATGGCTTTCACCTGCTTCTGCTTCTCGGCAATCTGTTCCAAATCCTTCTTGTCCTGCCAGTTAAGCTCTTTCTTGTCTACCAACCGGCGCATCATCTCGTTTATTTCCTCCTGCAGGCGTTGCAGCTCGCCCATCTGGGCATCAGCACTCTGGCGCACATCCTCACGGCTCTGTTCCAGCATCTGGTCGAGCTCGTCGGCTGTTGGTATCTTCACTTCGAAGACCTGCGACTTGGCCGTCTTGGGGCCGTGAATGGCATCGTTGTCCGACACCTCGAACCAATAGCTCAGCTCGTCGCCCGGCGCAAGAGTGATGGCAGCCGTGTTGAACGAGAAGTAGAACTCCTGCGACGCCTCGCCCTGTTTGAGGGCAATTTCGGCCTCGCTGACGGCGTTTCGGGTCGTGTCGGCAGGATTTATTGTCCGGTGGATAAAAACGAGCCGAGAGAAGCCATAATCGTCTTTTACGCGTCCACGGAACAACCTACGGTCGGGATGTAGCGAATCCACCATCTCCTCGACGGCTATCATCGGCACAGCGTCCCTGATGGCCGAAAGGGTATAGCTGAGCGTGTCGGATGTATGCTCCGAACGGCTCACGCAGAACGAGTAGGGGAGATCGGCCATCACCCGGCGGCTCACGTCCACCCGCCCGTTCTTTCCTACCGTTTCCGTTTTCCAGTTCCCGCTTTCAGCGTCAAAATGCAGGCTGTCGGCATCCTGCGTCTGGAAAAGCCAGCGGACCACCGTACCTTCGGGAACGGCAGCATCGCCGAGGTTGACAACCGTCTCGTTCTGGCGCCCGGTATACGCGGGGTAGGAGAGGACCATCGTGAACGACACCACAGCCGGATTGGGCAGCACCTGAAGCCGGTATGACACCGAGGTAACACCGCCCCCTTCAAGCACGAAATCCTGCGAACGCTGCAGGTTGCGAAATGCATATTCGAAGCTACCTTTGTTGCTCCCCTCAGCGGGACGCATCTTGTAGCGGCGGCCTTCGATATTGAGGAACACTTCGGCGGGCACAGCCTCGCCCTCGACCTCAACCCTCAGGTCGAGGTCGCTGCCCTGCATCGCCGTTAGGCTCTCGTTGAGGACGACAAAGCGGAACGGGGCCGGGCGCTCATACACGGTGTTATAGTTGGCTATACGGCCGGTGGGGTCGGTAACCGTCGAAGGGGCGGCTATGAGCAGCACCACCAGCACCACCAGCGGCGGAACAGCATATTTCAAGTATCTGCGGTTACCTTTGAGATCTATGGCATTGAGCATCGGCACCGGGCGCAACTGATTGCTCTTCTGCTCGATAGCCGCCCTCAGCAAGTCCGACTCGCCCGAATTGCCCGGCTCGTCCGACATCAGCTGCAACAGGTTGAGCATCTTGTCGCTCACCTCGGGGAAATGCCTGCCCACTATGCGGGCAGCCTCCTCACGGCTTATCCTCTTCCCAAGGCCGTGCATCTTCAGCAGCGGCCGCACCACAAACCAAGCCATCACCGCCGCCACAGCCGCAAGGCCGACCCAGAAGATGAGGCCGCGTCCCAGCCGTGAAAGCCATCCGAAATGCTCCAGAAGCACCGCTGCTAGAAAGATAGTAACCACTATTCCAACGGCATACAGCACTCCCCGCACAAGCATATTCTTGTAATACTTGCGGATAAAAGCATCCAGCGCCTGGAGTATGTCGCCACTATGGTTCATCGTAACAATTTGAAACGAAAAAAACGCCAAATTATTGTGCCACAAAGCAACAAACACATAAAAGCGTATAAGTCAGCATCATAGACCACCCTTGTACCACCGTTCTTCGATCGTTCTTCGATCGTTCTTCGATTGTTCTTCGATTGTTCTTCGATTCGAATCGAAGAACGATCGAAGAACAATCGAAGAAGTATCGAAGAACGGTGGTAGTTGATAGGTAGCAGAGTGGGTTTGGAGGGGGTAAAAGAGTATGGTTTTTTCATCAAAATTTTGAAAATTATTTTGCCGATCCGGCAAGAATTCGTAATTTTGCAACAAAATTGAACCCTATGGAAAAACAAGTAATAGTGATCACAGGAGCCTCGTCGGGCTTTGGGAAAGCGACGGCTGCAATGTTGGCCGCCAAAGGGAATACAGTATATGGTTTGTGTCGCCGCGAGATGCAGGACACCGATATAAAATACCGCCAATGCGATGTGCGCAACCGCAGCCAGATCGCCGAGGTGGTGGCCAAGATTGTCGAGGAGCAGGGTAGGGTGGATGTGCTGATCAACAACGCCGGCATGGGTATCGGCGGCGCCCTCGAGCTGGCCACCGAGGAGGAGATCGACCTCCAGATGGGGACCAACTTCATGGGCTGCGTCAACCTCTGCCAGGCGGTGTTGCCCTATATGCGCAAAGCCCGCAAGGGCAAGATTATCAACCTCAGCTCGATAGGCGGTGTGATGGGCCTGCCGTACCAGGGGTTCTACTCGGCCTCGAAGTTCGCCATCGAAGGTTTCACCGAAGCCTTGGCCGCCGAGGTGACACGCTTCGGCATAAGGGTGTGCATGGTCGAGCCGGGCGACTTTGCCACCGGTTTCACAGGCAGCCGCAAGAACAGCCAACCGACGCTCGATGACCCCGACTACGGCCCCGTGTTCAAGAACTCGCTGGCTATCATCGAGAAAGAGGAGAACGGCGGCCTCCAGCCCGAGGTGCTGGCACGCCGCATAGTGAAACTGGTCGAGAAGAAGAACCCGCCGCTGCGCAACGTAGTGGCCAACCTCGAGCAGTGGCTATCGACAGTCATCAAGCGCGTACTGCCCGGCAACACGATGGTGGCCATCTTGCGCGACTACTATAAGAGCTAAAACTTCAAGCCCAGTATCCAAATCCTGTAGTTCACACTGTCCGATGCGGGATGGTGAACTTCGGGGTACATAAGCTCGAAGGGCGAGGTGATGTCGTAGCCCATCCTTTTGTATTTGTAAAATAACTTGTAGACACCCCACCAATAGCTTTTTTCGGGTTCGAAGAGATCGTCCATATGCCCACTGAAATTCCACAATCGCGGGTCGTCGGGGTTGTTGATTAGCAAGCCCATCTGTCCGAGCATATTCTTGACCCTGACGCTTACGGTGGCCGGGCGCAGCAGACGTACGCCGAGGGCGTAGTCAATGGTGGGTTCGGATTCCACTCCCGCCGGTGGCTGCACGTAGTGGCGTATCAGCGTGTTTCGCTCGAGAGTAAGCCCTCGGTAGCGGCACAGAGTGTCGCCGAACTGCACCACAACAATGTCGTATACGCCCTGCACGACTGACTGAAGCATATAGCGTCCGGCATAGTCGGTAACTGCTCGCGCCTTGATTGCGCCATCCTGCTTAAGCTGCACCACACACAGCGGCAGCCCGTTGCCGTCGACAGCATTGACAACCACGCCTTCGACCGTCAGGCCTTGGGCTCCTACAGCCAACGGCAGCAGGCAGAGTATGACTATGGACAATATACGGTTCATTGCACTCGGGGCTATTGGAATATTAATATCTCCGGACGGTCGCCCACTTTGACTATAATGTCGCCATAGCGGCCTCTGGCGGTGAGCATATTGTCATCGGGAAGAATGGTGAGGGTGCAGATGCCGTTGCACATCTGCGAAGCCAGCAGGCTGCCGTTACGGCTGTAGACCGATACCCGCTGGCCGTACACACCGCTAACCGTCAGTTTGTTGCCATCGAGGGCCACAACAGGGTCTGTAGCAACCGGCGGCAACTGTTCGGCAGGTTCCTGTACCTCAATTGATTCTAAATGCGGCATAGGTTCCGCACGATGACGAGGGGCAGGCATTGCGGGAGTGGGTTCCGGCGTAGCCACATCTGGCACAACAGCGTCAACAGATGGTGTTGGGACTGGCTTTTCGGACGGCGGCTCCTCGGCGGTGCCGCCAAACAAGGCATTCCGCCATTGCGGCACCACAGCCACCGCAATCGAGGCGGTGGCGAAAATGGCCAACAAAGCCAGTACGACACGCCTCATCTTGACCACAGCACGGTGCAGACGCTGATACACTGCGTCGCGGCCTATTCCCAGCAGGTCGGCAATCTCGTCGGCACAGTATCCATCAAGGCGCAGACGCACCATACGGCGCTCGTCGGGGCCGAGGGCGGCAAGCGCATCGTCGACGGTCTCGTCGGTGGCACTGCTGTCGCTGGCCGCAAGTGTGTCGGCCAGCGTATCGTCGATAGGCACCGTATGAAGTGTTTTATGGCGCCTCTGGCTGTCGAACACCGAGCGAGCCTGCCAACGCACCCAGGCACGCTCCTCGTGCTGTGTAGAGCCCGGACGCAGCTTGCCACGATTCTCCCACAAGGCGATGGCCACCTCCTGCATAAGGTCGCAACAACAGTCCCATTGCCCGTGGGAGCGCAACCAACACATGCGCCAAAGCATCGGACGGTGGCGCAGCAACAGACCGTTGTATTCGCTATAGGTGTCCATCTATAAATATAATACGCTTTTTCGTGTCTTAATCTGACATCGGGTTGCAAAAAAAAGCGGAACGCAATGTTGTGTTCCGCTTTTTTTTGTGTGTGCTTGGGAAACTTACTGTTTCTCGAACTCGGCAATGTTGTCCTTGTTCTCAGGATCGGAAAGGACCATCTTGCTCTTGGTGATCTTGTCGATGTTCATCGTTGTGGTCTCACCGAACATGACGAGAGTCAGCACATCGTCGGCAATGGAATAGGTGCCGGGGACATTGTAGCCCTGGACGCCCATAGTCATCGTGTTGTCGGCTTTGAACTCCCAGATCATACCGATAGACTCGGTATCAGTCTGGCCATTTTCAGTGACATTGACGCATTTCCACTTGCCGATGATGAGGTCTTCGGCTTTCTGGCAGGAGGTCATAGCGAAGCTGAATGCCACGAAGCACATCATAAGTGCAGCAACTTTTAACTTTTTCATAATTGTATTTTTTTTGGGTTAATAAATGGGTTTTAAATATTCTTTCCAAATACGGCGCGCTGCATCAGCGGCTTGGTATGGTACTGGGTCTCCCAGATTTTCACGGCCTCGTTGCCCATGATCTGGGGGTTGGTATAGGCGGTATGCACGCCGAAACGGATGGCCGCCTCGTTCATGTCGCTATAGTAGATGCTGTGCACCCCGCGTTTTTGCCATTCGGGAAGCACTCCGTTGAGCAGCAGGTCGATGGTGTCGAACTTGTGCAATGCCCGCAGGATATGGTACCATCCAAAGGGGAAGAGCTTGCCGTTGGCCTTCTTGTAGGCCTTGGTGAGGTCGGGGATGCTGAGGCCGAAAGCCACGAGGTTGTCGTTCTCATCCTCGACAAACTGCACGAAATCAAGGTTCACAAAGGGGATATACTCTTTGATATAGACGCCGATTTCCTTCTCGGTCATAGGCACAAAGTCATAGAGATTCTTGAAACTCTCGTTGATCGAGTGGAAGAATTTCCATGCGTGGGGGTATATCTCCTTGCGGTTCTTCACCTTGACTAGGTGGAGGTGGTACTTCTCCATGATGATTTTGTTCAACCGGGCCACCTTTTCGGGCACCGGCTGGTTGGCCTGCATGGAGTATTGCTGCCATTTGCACTTTATCTCATATCCGGCACGCTCGATGAAGCGCACGTAATATTCAGGATTGTAGAGGGTGGAGGTGTTCTGGCGAGCATCGAAGTTGTCGATGGCCCAGCACTCCTTGTCCATATCGGTAAAGCCGAAGGGCCCCTCGATTTCGGTCATTCCATTATTCTTGCCGTATTCCACCACCTTGTCGAGCAGGGCGGTGAAGACGTCGTAGTCCTCTATAAAGTCGAACCATCCGAAACGGACGGCCTTCTTGTTCCAATGCTCGTTGACGGTGTGATTGATGATGGCGGCAACGCGGCCTGCCACTTTGCCGTCTTTGTAAGCCAGGAACAACTCGCGCTGGGCATGCTCCAACGAGGGGTTCTTGTCGCTTAAAAGGTTCACCTCGTCGAAGTCCAACGCCGGGATATAGCTCGGCACGTCCTTGAAGAGCTTGTTGGGAAAGGCGATGAACTTGTTGAGGTCGCGCCTTTTCTCCACTTTCTTAACTACTATATCGGCCATTTCGTTGTCTTTACTGATTATTGTCCTCTTACAACACTCCTTGCTTCTTGAAGGCCTTGTAAATCTTCTCCACTCCGGTATCGATCTGCTCGTGGGTATGGGTGGCCATGAGGGCGAAACGGATAAGGGTTTCGTCGCTGGGTACTGCCGGAGAGATAACCGGGGTGACGAACACGCCGTCGACCAGCAGCTCGTGGGTGATGGTGAAGGTCTTGACGTTGTCGCGGATGAAGAGGGGTATGATGGGGGTCGAGGTGTTGCCGATTTCGAAGCCCAGATCCTTGAAAGCCTTGAAGGCATAACGCTGGTTGTCCCAGAGGGAGGCGTTGCGCTCGGGTTCGCTGCGCATGATGTGCAGCGCTTCGAGCACCGAGGCGGTGCTGGCGGGCGTGATGCTGGCGGTGAAGATATATGGACGTACCGAATGTTTCATCCAGTTGATAGTATCGGCATCGGCGGCTATGAAACCGCCCACCGAAGCCAGGCTCTTGCTGAAGGTACCCATCACGAGGTCGACATTGGGCAGCATCTGGAAATGGTCGCAGGTACCGCGGCCTTCGCGGCCGAAGACACCGAGGCCGTGGGCTTCGTCGACCATCAAGGTGGCGTTGTATTTATCACAGATCTCGACCATCTTGTCGACATGCGCCACATCGCCTTCCATCGAGAATACACCGTCGGTGACCACCAGCTTCGAGGCCTCGAGGGGCACCTTGGCAAGCACTCTCTCGAGGTCGGCCATATCATTGTGTTTATATTTCTGGGTCGAAGCGTTGGTGATGAGGCGGCCCTCCATAATCGAGGCGTGGACACGCTCGTCGTAGAACAGGTAGTCACCTCGACCGCAGATGTTGGGTATCACACCGCTGTTGGCCAGGAATCCTGCCGAGAAGAGCATCACACCATCTTTGCCGAGGAATTCGGCCAGCTCGTCCTGAAGCTGGATATGGATATCGAGTGTTCCGTTGAGGAACGGCGAACCGGCACAACCGGTACCGTACTTGTCGATAGCGCGCTTGGCGGCCTCCTTAAGGCGCGGGTCGTTGGTGAGACCGAGGTAGCTGTTCGATCCGAACATCAGTATCGGATGGTCGTGGCCCGTTACATAGACTTCAGTATTCTGCTCGCTGCAGATGGGGGTGAAGTAAGGATAAATACCCAGGGCTCTCATCTCCTGGGGATAGGTGTATTGAGCTAACTTTTGTCGCAGTGGTTTCATACTATTTTTAACATTAAACCAAAGTGCAAAGTAACAAAAAATTTCTGAAACTGCGGTAAATTAAAATGTTAAAAGTGAGTACAAGCCTTCGGTGAGACTGCTTGCACCGATTCTAAACGTTTGATTATTAATATATTTATCGCCTAGTATTTTTTGTGCCAATTGGGCATATGCAAATGCCTCATCGGGCTTGCGGATGCCTCCGGCGGCCTTAAAGCCGATTGTTTTTTTGTTAATTTTAACGTTTTCGGCTATCACTTCCAGCATCGTTTCGGCAGCCTCGAGGGTGGCGCCGGTGGCAATTTTGCCCGTCGAAGTCTTGATGAAGTCGGCCCCGCCTGCAATAGCCGCTTGCGCAGCACGACGGATGAGAGTGGGGGAGGGGAGTTCGCCGGTCTCAAGAATCACCTTGAGTGTCCTTTTGCCGCAAGCCTCCTTCATGGCGGCTACCTCGTCGACGACAGCTTTATCTTCGCCAGCCAGCAACAATCCGCGGTTGATAACGATATCCACCTCGTCGGCACCGTCGCCGACTGCATGGCGCACTTCGGCGACCTTCAAGTCTATCGGCAGCTGCCCGTGAGGAAAAGCACCAGCAACGCTTGCCACTTTCACACCGCTGCCTTGCAACACCCGCGCGGCTATGGATACAAACCGGGGATATACGCATACTGCCGCCACCTTTTTGTCGCCCTCGATTCTCATCTCAAGAGTGCGACGGCAGAAATCTTCAACGCCCGCTGCGGTGTCTGTGGAATTAAGGGTGGTATTGTCGATGCAGGTGAAAACCTGCCTGGCCAGCGTGAGGTCCATCACAGCAGCTGGCTTATCTTCTCCACTCGGCGCTGGTGACGACCACCTTCAAATGGGGTATCGAGGTATTCGTCGACAATCTTCAGGGCTGTCTCTTCGGGGATGAAACGGGCGGGGATGGATATGCAGTTGCAGTCGTTGTGCTGACGGCCGAGATGGGCAATCTCGGGTGTCCAGCAGAGGGCGCAGCGCACATTCGGGTATTTGTTCACCGTCATCTGCACACCGTTGCCGCTTCCGCATATCACTATGCCGCGTTTGAACTCGCCACGATTGAGGGCCGACCCAACCTGATGGGCAAAATCGGGGTAGTCGCAACTCTCCGACGAATGGGTTCCGAAGTCTTTCACCTCGAATCCCAATCCTTTAAGGTGCTCTATCACTTTCAGTTTCAGTTCATATCCTGCATGATCGCAAGCTATAGGGATAATCTCTTTCATGA
This sequence comes from uncultured Bacteroidales bacterium, assembly GCA_900321975.1. GTDB lineage: Bacteria > Bacteroidota > Bacteroidia > Bacteroidales > P3 > Colimorpha. The sequence continues at coordinate 2,440 of ONYC01000081.1, read as the reverse complement.
TGTTGTTGATAATTGTTTTCCGTTTGCAAAGGTACAACAAAAAGTTAAACCTCTCATAACTAACACCTACAACTTATCAACATCTTATCACACTAACCATACAAATAATTGTAAAATAACAATATAACATCTTCTCAACAACGGTTGTCAAACCAATTGTAGATAAAATCTTGGGTGTTGTTGAAAGAAAAATTACAGTTGAAAAAACACACGTTTTTCAATAACCATATCAACATTTTCACCATTTCCAACAACATCTTTTTCATAAATAACATCACCTTGTCAGTATGAAAATACACATCTTGTTGATAAAATTGCAAACAATTGATAATCCAATACGATATCATGTGGAAAGCATTGTTAATTGATGTTGATTCAGACATTGCAAAATACTGTTCCAATCTATGTTTTCAACAGAATTAACACACTAATAAAAAAGAAAAATTCCTTTTAAAAAATTCTTCTTTTTTTTCTTTCATTGTTCATTACAGGAAAAAATTTTCATCCTGGTGTGATTTTTCACCTATGTTGTGCGTTATTTATTAGTATGAGGGCATAGTAGCATAATTATGTTCAGAAGGAAAGCCAAGGATATAGAACCACTGTTCATTGGTATATTGGGCAGTATAGGAAATCAGATTTATCATCTGTGCCGTGTGTTCTATCCCTATGACCGTCATAGTCGTGATAATCTCTACAATGAAATACTTGTTCACCTTTGGCTTCATCTGGAGGATTATGAGTTTCGTGAAGGAGTGGATATCAACGCATGGGCAATGAAGGTAGCACGCAACAAGGCTTTGAGTCAATATAGAAAAGAGAGGGTGATAAGGCGTTTGTTTTCTCCTTTAATTCCGTCCAATAAAGAAATAATTGACGAAGAAAACGAATACAACTCCATGCTGGAACAGCTATACAGCCTTATTGAAATGTTACCTCCGCTCGAAAAAATGATAGTTGATCTCTACCTGCAAAAACGTTCCTATACAGAGATTGCAGAAATCACAGGACTCACAGCCACCAATGTGGCTACAAAGATAAGTCGTATTAAGAAGAAACTAAAGAAAATGAATGATGAAACAGAAGCATGAAATACTTGATGATGAAGAATATATAAGATATTGGAATAATCATTTGGATAATATTCCTCCACTTGCAATATCTTCAAAAAAAGCAAGAAATAATGTTTCTCTTGGCCATTGGTTAGGACAAGTATTGATCGTTGTAGGAATATTGGCATGTTTCGTTGTAGCCACAATCCGTATAGACTATCCTACGGTGATAAGCAAAAATGACGTGAATCGTTCAAAAGTTCTTATCATACCTGATAATATCCTTAAAAGCCTATGAGAACCAATCGCTTGCTTAAAGTATTCTTTTTGCTGCTGCTGGTTGCTATATCGGCCATACTTATATTCCGCTTCAACTTGTGGAATATCCGTGGTGTGGAACCCAGCGAGGTCTACCGTCAGTGGGAAGACGCAAAAGGAGTGCAAGCGTCATTTATTAAAGACTACCGCGTCAACGATACTGTTGCTGTAGATATAACCTTGCTCGAAGCATATGATTCTGTCGGATGGTTATCATTAAAAAAAGATTTCAAAATAATTGCTATACTGGATTCGATATTTGGACATACTGAAATAAACGAAACAACAAAAAATATCCGCCTTGCGCCAAAAAATAACTATAACCTGCCTGCAGATCATATTGTTGAAAACAACGACCTTATAGTTACAAATTTTCACAATCATATCATCTGTATCTTTCATATCAAGAACGAAGAGCAATATTATGCTATTTGCAACAAGCAATTCGATGAGATGAATCCTAAATTTTAATATTAAAACATTATGAACAAAAAAACAAGAACCGTAGCATTTTTCATCATTCTCTGCATGGCTGCCGTCAGCTGCCAAAAAGAAAATATCAGCAACCCAATATCCATCAATGCCGAGATTACGTCATCTCAGAATGTAAGCTATATGATTGACGGAACAACCTATCAGATCATTCTTCATAATCAAGCCGAATGGGATGCCTTCATTCAACGAATGCTTGCTTTGGCCAGAAATGGACACTCCATAGTATTGTCGAATGGCGAAAGTGTTGCCACCGTATCTTCAACAAAGGAAATTGTAACATTCACTACTGACGATGAAAACGAAGCCAATGCTTGGGCAACAGAAATGATCAAAGATGGCTATAGTGTAACCATTACCTTTGACAAAAAGACCGGTATCTACACCTGCGTAGCCGTCAAGTGAGTTTGCCACCAAAAGTTAAATAATATTAAAAACAACACCTCCGAGGCATTTTTTGACATCTTGTGCATCTAATATATAAAGAGGGCAAAAATCCGCCCGTTTGAAAACGAACAGTCAGAATGTCGAACCGAACCATGAACGCTATGAAAATCACAGAATAAAGCCCCGCGCGG
>ONYC01000076.1 GCA_900321975.1 uncultured Bacteroidales bacterium | reverse complement strand
TCTCTACAAGGAAAGCATTAGGCAAGCCCGACAAAACCCTCTTGAACAACACCAACCTGATGCATGCGCTGGGTTCCATTGCCGATGCCGGAACGGCCCGTGAATCATTCTTCTCATCCATGATGTCACACAGCCACACCATCCACCATGCCCCACAGGGCGACCTGCTGGTTGACGAGAAGTACCTTTTCGAGGTGGGTGGCAAAAAGAAAGGCTTCTCACAGATTGCCGACCTGCCCAACAGCTACGTCGTGGCCGACAACATCGAAACAGGTTTCGGCAACAAAATACCCCTCTGGCTCTTTGGTTTCGTCTATTGACCAATCAACGAAAACCGAAACAAAAAAAAGGCCGGACTCCATTACGGAAACCCAGCCTTTATTTCTATAACAGTTACTTGGCCCCTACAGCGGATAATACCCGCCAGTCTTCTTAGAACCTTTATGCACAATCAGACGCAAATCCGTCAAAGTCTTCAATACTTTGTTCAGCGTATCCCGCTGTATTCTCAAATCTGCGATAATAAGTTTCGCCTGAACACCCGGATTAGCTTTAATATAGCCATATACCTTCTCCTGCGTAGGATTCAGGTGTTCTAATATGTCATTTAATGTGCCGTTTAATGTGCCGTTTTCCACATTAAGCTCCACTTCACTCCCATGCTGCCTGATCGTAGCCAGCACCATAAAGTCCTGCTGCTTGAACTCGGGCGCAGGGCATCCGGCCTCTTCCAACTCACGATACATTCTGTCCACGCCCTCACCAAATTATTCGAATCTCAACTTGGCCTCCTCGGGCTCCTTGAAGGCGTTGCAGGCGGCAAGATACCTCAGCAGGTCGTCGGTGGTGCGGCCACAGAGCGTCTGCCCGAAACGGTGCAGCGTCTCCATCACTTTGATGTAGGCCGACGGCTCTCCTTGTCGGCTCAGTTTGCGCAACGACAGCAGGTAGTCTTCCCTATAGACCGTGGGAACTATGATTTTGGCTTCGCCCGCCCTGAACAGCTCCGCATTCATCATCACCCTCGCCGTGCGCCCGTTGCCGTCGTTGAAGGGATGTGTCTCGCTGATAAGGAACATCATGTAGATGGCCTTGGCCAATGGCGATGTCAAGGCGGTGTAATAGTCGAAACCCGCCTCCAGCGTACCCTCCACCAGCTTGGCATCCACAAACTCGGTGTTGCCCGCTCGGTTGTTCACCGTCTTGAACTGTCCCGGGGTCAAATCGGGTCGCCACGCCAACAGTATGGCATGGCGGCGACGCAATATGTCAACCAGCTCCTTGGCCGACTGCGGATAGCGCATCATCTCGCTCCGGTTCGACACCAGCTGGAAGGTGCCCAGTATGTCGTGCGAGTCCTCGTTGCGGTGCTCAACGGGGATTCCCGTCTCCACAATCTGGCGCGCCTCACCCACCTCAAACTCCGTGCCTTCGATATAGTTCGAGAAGTAGCTCTCAAAGAAGGCGATGTCGCGGTATTCGGCCTCAGTCTGGACAGGTGTCTGTCGCGAAACGAAATGCTGTTCCTGCAATGCGTCGAACAGCGTCTCAAACAGCTGCTTGCGCGCCTCGTCAAACCTCAGCCCCACCGACAGTGCCCGTGCGTATGGGGTCTTGAGCACATCGGCTTCGTGCGTGTCTAACAGGGCCGAAATCAGCTTGTTGATCTTTTGGAACTCCTTGTCCATGCCCAGCCTCACAGCAGTTTCCCGCAGTGTGTCGCGATAGGCGTTCAGCCCGTCCTCTCCGCTGGCAACCAGTATGCTTCCGAGCTTCTTCTCAATCACCTCAGGGGGCAGCACTTTCGATTCGTCGCCACTTCTGCGCGACTCCTGCATGTTTTCCAGCATCCAACGGTATTCGCCTGCGATGAACATCTGGCCGAACACCGTGTCGTTCCGGTCGCCTTCAGGACCTTTGCTCACCACCACCGTCACACCCGGCAGGTCAGTCACCTTGCGGTTCACGTTGCCCGTGAGGAAGAAAAAACCTCCGGCCGTCAGCCTCATTTCCCGTGCGCTTCGATGGCTTATCACCATTTTCGGGAAGCGCCACATCAGGATGTTGAGGATATTGCGACGGACGATATTCTCGGGACTGTCGATCAGGTTGGTTGTGTAAAGCCTTGGGGCTATCTTCTTCAGTTTCCCCTGTTTAACGAGCCGCGAAATAGCGTGCGACACGTCCGTATCGGACGATGCAAAAACTATTTCTTTATTTAAATCCAATTGCGACATAACACAAATTTCATTTAATTACGGCTGCAAAATTACAAATTTTTGCGAATACGACAGAAAAAACTTCAAATTTTCACGAATATCCTCAAACTCTTGAACTCTT
>ONYC01000163.1 GCA_900321975.1 uncultured Bacteroidales bacterium | reverse complement strand
CATCACCTCCTCGACCATTTCCTGCCCCTTGGTGATGGTGTCGGGCACGTAGGGGCGCTGGGCGTGTGCCGGCGATGTCGGAAGGATGATGGAAATTAGGGTTATCAGGCAGGTCAGGATGCTGGTTTTTCGGGTCATAGTGCGGGTTGTTGTTGGCTGAGGCAGTGGAACGAACCGAGGCCCCAGATGATGTCGGTCGAGTCGATGCCGATCACTTCGCGGTCGGGGAAGCAGGCTTCGAGGATATAGGCGGCTTCGTTGTCGGCGAGGCAGCGGTAGGTGGGGAATATCACCTTGCCGTTGGCGATATAGAAGTTGGCATACGAGGCCGGAAGGCGCTGGTTGTCATAGAAAACCACGTCGGGCATCGGAAGCTCGACGATGGTGGGCTGCTTGCCGTTGGCCAGACGGCAGCGCTGCAGCATGCGGAGGTTCTTCTGCAGGGGCTCGTAGTTCTCGTCCCACGAATCCTCCTCGACGGCGGTGATGATGGTGTCGGGCGAGATGAAGCGGCTCAGGTCGTCGACGTGTCCGTCGGTGTCGTCGCCAACGATTCCGTCGCCCAGCCAGATAATGTTTTCTACACCGTAATAATCACGGAGATAGCCTTCTATCTGGTCTTGGTTCAAGTGGGGGTTGCGGTTGGGGTTGAGCAGGCACGAGGTGGTTGTAAGCAGGTCGCCGCAGCCGTTCACGTCGATCGAACCGCCCTCCATCACTATGTCGGGTGTGAACATCTGCACGTCGGGCATGGTCTCGTGGATACGCACAGGCACCTCGGTGTCAAGCTCGTAGGGGTATTTCCCGCCCCAGGCGTTGTGGTTCCAGTTCACCATTCCCAGCTTCGCCGGGTCGTTGTGGTTTAGCAGGAACGCGGGGCCGTGGTCGCGGCACCAGGCATCGTTGCTTGGAATTATATGCAGGCTGATATTCTGCATATTGGTATCGATTTTTTCAAGTTCTGCACGAACATGATGCAGCATCTGCTCGTCGTCGACGTTGATATGCACCCGCTCACATTCGGCCAGTGTTTTCACAAACAGGTGGTACGAAGGGTAGATGGTCTCGATTTTGCCGGGCCAGGAGTCCGGGTTCTTGGGGTAGGTGAGCCAGGTTGCCTGGTGCCTGACCCATTCGGCCGGCATGTAGAATCCCTGTTCTTTTGGGGTCATATTTATTTATGAGTTAACAATTTAGTCGATATAGCGTTTGGTGATGTCGCCGTATGAGTCGATGCGGCGGTCGCGGAGGTAGGGCCAGTGGCGGCGGTAGTGGTCGGTCTGGTCGAGGTCGAGCTCTTCGACATGGGTGGCTTCGGCGTAGTGCGGGGCTTTGTAGAGCACCCGTCCGAAAGCGTTGGTGATGAAGCTTCCGCCCCAGAACTGCATTCCGCCTTCTTTTCCGGTGCGGTTCACGCTCACCACGGGCACGCCGTTGGCTACGGCGTGGGCGCGCTGGATTGTCTGCCAGGCGTCGTACTGCTCGTTGTTTTCGTGTTTCTTCTGGCGTATGCTCCAGCCGATGGCGGTGGGGTAGAAGAGTATCTGTGCACCCATAAGGGAGGTGATGCGGCTGGCCTCGGGGTACCACTGGTCCCAGCAGATAAGCACGCCGATGGTGGCGAACTTGGTTTTGAACACTTTGTAGCCCAGGTCGCCGGGGGTGAAATAGAACTTCTCGTAGTAGCCCGGGTCGTCGGGGATGTGCATCTTGCGGTATTTGCCCAGATACGAGCCGTCGGCGTCGATAACGGCGGTGGTGTTGTGGTAGAGTCCTTCGGCGCGTTTCTCGAACATCGAGCAGATGATCACCACGCCCAGCTCCTTGGCCAGAGCCATGAAATGCTGTGTGGTGGGGCCTTCTGGGATGGGTTCGGCCAGACGGAAGTTCTCGTAGCGTTCCTCGTCGCAAAAATAGAGCGAGGCGAAAAGCTCCTGCAGGCAGATGATCTGAGCGCCCTCGCCGGCCAGCTCGCGAACCTTATCTGTGTAGCGTTCAATATTTTGTGCCTTGTCGGCGACGCAGCTCATCTGAGCTAT
>ONYC01000022.1 GCA_900321975.1 uncultured Bacteroidales bacterium | reverse complement strand
GCGGCAGCGCCGAATATATCAACAGCCTGATTGATGTGAACAACGGTACCTGCATGCTGCTCGGCCCGGTGCTGGATCCTATGCGCAGCGCTTCCATCAACAAGAACCTCCACACCCTCCACATCCGCATGAAAAAGCACGGCGAGAACGCCATGTATCTGGCCAAGCGTTTCAAAGAGGTGGGCTTCAAATACAACTACCCCGGTCTGCCCGAGCATCCAGACTACGAGCTGTTCTGCAGCATGATGAACGAAGGCTACGGTTTCGGTGGCATGATCAGCATCGATATGGGCACCGCCGACCGCGCCAGCAAGATCATGGAACTCATGCAACAGAAAGGTGTTGGCTACCTCGCCGTTTCGCTGGGTTACTTCAAGACCCTCTTCAGCAACAGCGGTAAGAGCACCAGCTCCGAGGTTCCCGAAGACATCCAGAAAGAGATGGGTATGAGCGAAGGCCTGTTCCGCTTCTCGATGGGCTTGGACAACGATATCGAGGCCACCTTCCAGCTGATCAAAGAGAGCGTCGACGCTTTCAACAAATAAATTGATCTAAATAGTGCCTATAGTTACTATAGTTTCTATAGGCACTATAATTTTATCATTATGAAAAAGATAGCAGTAATACTCAGCGGCTGCGGCAACCGCGACGGCAGCGAGCTGCAGGAGAGCCTCTCGCTGTTGCAGGCCATCGACCGGCGCGGCTGGCAATACCAATGCTTCGCCCCCGAAGGAATGTTCGAGGTGGTGCCGCATATCGATGTGCAGGACGACGAGGAGGAAGGCACGGTGCTCGATATGGAACAGCGCGACATCTTCGTCGAGAGCGCCCGCATCGCCCGTGGCAACCTGCTGCCGCTCGAGCAATATAGCGCCGACGACTATGACGCGCTGGCCCTTCCGGGCGGCATGGGTGCTGCCCGCAACCTCTCGACTTTCGCATTCGACGGCCCCAGAATGGAGGTGATGGACCTTGTGACCGACGCCATACTCGCCACCTACCGCGCCCACAAGCCCGTGGTGGCTATGTGCATCGCCCCGATGGTGCTGGCCAAAGTGCTGGGCCGCTACGAGGTGGAACTCACCCTCGGTCCCGACGACAACCAGGCGTCGCAGGTCGCCAAAGGTTTCGGCTGCAAGGTGCGCGCCTGCGGTCCCACTGACGTCTGCGTCGACAGCGAGCACAAAGTGCTCACCACTCCCGCCTACATGGCCGCTTCGCGTATCAGCGAGATATTCGCCGGTGCCGAAAATATGGTGGCCGAGCTGGAGAAGATGCTACAATAGGTTCTGCTTGATGGCGTGGAAAAGCGCCTCGTTGATGTTGCTCACGCCGAGTTTTTTGAATAGCGTGCGGCGGTGCATCTTCACCGTATCGATGGAACGGTACATCAGATGGCTGATTTCCTCGATAGTGTATCCGCGTGCTGAAAGGATAAGCATGTTTCGCTCGCAGGTTGTGATGCGTACATTGCTATCTACGGGATGCCAATCGCGTTGGTTGAGGTCGTATTCCATTGCTTCGCCGTCGAGCCGGTAGAACAGATGACCAGCCTCCTTGTACATCGAAGGCGACAGCATCGACAGAATAATCCAAGGGTGCCCGTCGTCAGCCGTAACTAAGGGGGTGATCGCATGACATAACAGTCGGGGACGGTCTCCCACCATCGAGGTGATGTCGAACTTGATTTCAATCCGTTTGCGTTGATCGGGATCCATTGTATCAATGAGGTTTTCGACGGCACGGACCATCTCGTTGTATAGCAGCCGTTCGGACGGAATCACGCGGTCGATTATAAGGTTATAACCCTCGCTGGTGAGCCTTTGGGCATCGGTACCAAGTGTGGCTCCGGGTGTTTCGGAGATATAAAGGTAAGTTCGGCGTATGATATCGGCCACGTAGACCCATTGGCGGCTTATCCTTGCAAAGGCGGCCACAGTATTGATTATGGGCTGTAGGTTGGGATATGTTGCGGGGTCGAGTACCGGCTGTGGAATGACAGTGGCGGCAGACTTCTTGGTTCTAGGCATAATATACGATGTATGTTTTTCGGATGCAAAAGTACGAAAAAAAGTTGTAATCAGCGCATTGTATGGTATAAATACCCTTTTGTGTATGGTTTGAAAGATAAAACAACTGCCAAAATGGCAGAAGTTTTGTCACTTGGCATGATTGTTGTTCTTGGTAAATGCGGAAACAAATATAAAAATTACAGGATATGCAAGGCAAACTAAACGTACAGACCGAGAATATCTTCCCGGTCATCAAGAAGTTCCTTTATTCGGACCATGAGATTTTCCTGCGTGAGCTCATTAGCAACGCCGTCGATGCCACGCAGAAGCTGAAGACCCTCTCGACTCGCGGCGACTTCAAGGGCGAGTTGGGAGACCTGACTATCGACGTCAAAATTGACAGCAAGAAGAAGACCCTCACCGTCAGCGATCGTGGCATCGGCATGACCGCCGACGAGGTGGAGAAGTACATCAACCAGATTGCTTTCAG
>ONYC01000073.1 GCA_900321975.1 uncultured Bacteroidales bacterium | reverse complement strand
GAACAATCGAAGAACGATCGAAGAACGATCGAAGAACAATCGAAGAACGGTGGTAGTTGATAGGTAGAGGATAGGGTGAAGATACGGAGAAACAGGTGTTTACGATTTTTGTTGATTTTTTGCTTGCAGAATTGCTTTTTTATTGGTAATTTTGCACTCACGAATTATACCCTATTGCTATGACCCTACACGACCAAGAAGAGCGCATTTTCGACAAGTGGGCAAAGCGCGCCCGCAAGCTCCACGAGAGCGACGAAATCACCAAAGACGGGCTGCTTTACCGCGGCGAGATGTGGTTCGACGGCTTTAACCAGGTACGTCGACCCGGCGACGAAGAGCAACAATGGGCCGACGCAAGTCTGCGCCTGCTGGTGATGACCAAGGAATTGGAGGAAGATGACGGTTGGGACATACGTGCCGAGAGCGGCCGTGTGCCGAGCCCCCGTCTCACCTGCCGCACCGCCCAGCGTTTCTTCCCCAACCTTGAACTGTGGGTATATGGCTTGATGACTATGCCCGTAGGCAAAGCCTTGAGCTTTAGTCGTGTGGATATGCCGACACGCCTGCAGGGATTCTACGAGAGTGCACCGATAGCCCGTGTTGTGTGCAAAAAGCAGCCCGGCATAACCACCGCCAGCAATGCTGTGATGCAGAAGTATCTGCGCGACTATGCCGATCTCCTCACAGAGCAGGTCAAACTCTACGATGCCGACGTCATCCTTTGCACAGGTGGTCAAGGTGTGATTGTCAAATTCCTGCATGAGAACGTTTACCGCGATCTGGAGCAGTTCAACAAGCATTGCTGGTTCTCGCCTTCGACCGGTGTGGTGGTTGTGAAACAATACCATCCCAATTACAATGTCTACAGCCGTAAGGAGATGTACGACAACATGATAGCCGATTGTGTGGCCTTCCATAAATCCAATCCGGGATTCCCGCGCCAACGTTAAAAACGTTAAAATTTCGTCTGCGTTGTAGACTTTTGCCGAAAAGGTGGTTATTTGAATGGTAGAATGAACACCCGAATAAGACATATTGTATTGGTGCTGTTTCTGCTTGCGGCCTTTGGTATCACCAACGGTGTGCATGCGCAGGACACCGTCTGCCGCAAGCGGATGGAGCGGTTGCAAGCTGTGCCCAATACCGTACAGAAGCGGCAATACTTTATCATTAGAGGCCGTTGCGATGGATGCTTGTATCCGTATTATTCCGACATTGAGTATGTCTGGGTCAATCGCCCTTTGTCGGAACTTTATTTCCCCGAAATCACGCGGGAAAGATATTTCGACGGCAAGTATTGGGACGATTGGTGGCGCCTGCCGCAGTCGGTTGATGTGGAAGATATCGACGGCCAGAAAGTGATAAAGGATAATGACAACAACGATGACTCGCGGTAAGAACATATGCAACGAACTTAAAGCCGTGCGGCGGAGCATTGCGGCGGAGAACGGCATACCTCTGGAGGTTCCGGAGTGTACCTACAAGGGCGAGTGTCGCGGTACCTGCCCGCGATGCGAGGCCGAGGTGCGATATCTGGAGAATGCTCTTGCCGACCGCCTGAGGATTGGCAAGGTGGCCACCGTCGCCGGTCTCGCTTTGGGCCTCTCCGTTACTGCTAACCAGGCACAGGCGCAGACGCCTGTCGACACGCTTCCCAACCAGCCGAACAAGAACGTACAGCAGATGGGCTGCATAAAGGGTATGGTGAGAGACCTGAAGACCCATGTTACGCTACCGTTTGCCAGCGTGGTGATATACAAGGATAGTGTGCAGTATGCGGCTGCGGTTACCGACTTCGATGGTGTGTTCAGATTCTTGGTGCCGCCGGGAAGTTACGACCTCAGTATGAGGATTTTTGGTTTTGAGACAGTAATTCGTAGAGGAATCCACGAGAAATCGACAGGTTTTACTGTTGTGGATATTGAAGCGTTCCCGATTAAGATGCCGGGCGATTCGGTTGAGGTTAGGGAAGTGCCTGTCATCCAGGTTGGCGGCATTGAATCTGGCCATAAACTTACAAAGGAAGATATAGAGAATATGCCGTCGGTTTCACCTTCCATCCAATATAACGACCCCAACCCCGCCTATTTCCCTCACGAGAATCTGGAGGTAGAAGGAGTAAAGGTCCATGTCAGATAAGGATATGACACGAGGCAAGAATATATGTAAGCAACTCAAGGCGGTACGCCGCCGTATCGCCGAGGAGAATGATATCCCTTTGGAGATAAAGGAGTGCACCTATCAAGGCCCCTGCCGTGGCACATGCCCGCGTTGCGAGGCCGAGGTGCGGTATCTGGAGCGTGAGCTGGAGAAGCGCATCCGCCTGGGCCGGGTGGCCACCGTGGCCGGTGTGGCGCTGGGCCTCGCTTCGTGTGGCGGCGGTAAGCAAGATGTACCCGTCGAATCGGGCGATGTTATCTGTACCGGCGAGCCGATAGTGGAAACCGACACTGCCAAGCACATTGCCGACACTGCCAAGCCTGTATGGCGCGATCCTGATTCGGACAGTTTGCTGGATATTAACGTCGGTGATGTAGAGGTGATAGACCTCGACGACACATTGCCCGACTCCTATGCCTATTATGAGGAGGGCGAGGTGTCTGTTGAGCCTCTGTATGGGATGATTGCAGAGGTTGATCCGGAGTTCCCGGGAGGATTGGAGGCTCTGATTAAGTATATCTCCGATAACCTCAAGTACCCCCAGTTGGCTTTGGAAAACGCCATACAGGGCAAAGTGTATGTTACCTTTTTTGTCGAGAAGGACGGTAGCGTGAGCAATGTGCGCATTCTGCGCGATATCGGCGGCGGTTGCGGCTTGGAGGCAAAGCGTGTGGTCGAGACGATGCCCAAGTGGATTCCCGGCAAGCAGGGCGGCCAGGTGGTCCGCACGCAGTTCAATCTTCCTATCAACTTTGTGTTGCCAGAAGACCGTCCGCGTGTTATCGAGGGAATGGCTCCAGCGGTGGGAATGCCTGCAGATTCGGCTCAGCATGAGATAATTGGTCCCAATGCCCCTGCGCAGCAGATGGAGGTCGAGGGTGTAAAATTGATAGTCAGATAATGGTTATGGGCCGAGGTAAAGATATATGCAAGCAGTTAAAGGCGGTGCGTCGCCGTATCGCCGAGGAGAACGGCATCCCGCTGGAGATAAAGGAATGTACCTTCAAGGGTGAATGCCACGGCACCTGCCCGCGCTGCGAGGCCGAGGTGCAATACTTGGAAAGCGAACTTGAGAAGCGCATCCGATTGGGCAAGGTGGCTACCGTGGCCGGTATGGCGCTGGGCCTCGCTTCATGTGGTACAGGCTCACCGGCCCAGCCCCCCGACGATACCATGATGGGTGAGGAGGTGATGCCCCTGCACGAAAACGACACCGCCGACGTGCCGCCGCCTCCGGAATACGTAATGCCCGACGGGTTCCTGCCGGAGCTGGAAGGCATTGTTTCTCAAGACGGTGCCTACCGTATGGTACCCACCAAGGACACCCTTGAGCATCTCAAAGACACGGCAATCGACTGGGAACAATACTATCCCCAGAATAGCATGGTGAACTGCGAGGATTGGCCGGTTGTCCGTGGCGAGAGTGGATCCGTTGTTGTTTCTGTTCATCGTCGCCGTGTGTCGCGCCTCAAGGTGCCTGAAAGCCAGATGGAGGAATACAAAGCCAACGAGGAAAAGGACAATCGTCGTTCGATCCCGTATGCGGTGGAATATGACGAAGTCGACGGTGTGAAGGTTGTAAAACAGAATAGCCCCACGGAAAATGAATCGAGGTAAGGATATTTGCAAGGAACTCAAAGCAGTCCGTCGACGGATTGCCGACGAGAACGGTATCCCGCTGGAGATACCGGAGTGCACCTATCACGGTCCCTGTGCCGGCACCTGCCCGCGCTGCGAGGCCGAGATGCGCTATCTGGAGAACGCCCTAGCCGACCGCCTGCGGCTGGGCAAGGTGGCTACCGTTGCCGGATTGGCATTGGGCCTTTCATTGAGCGCTAGCGCGCAGAGCGAGGTGCCGAAGATTGAAATAGGTACACCAGTAGATAGTACGCATCAGGAGGTTGCCAAGGGTTGCTTGAAGGGCACCGTCATTGACGCCAAGACCAAAGAGCCATTGCCGTTCGTCAACGTTATCCTGAAGCAGGATGACAAGATGGTCAAGGGAGCCACTACCGACTTCGACGGCATGTTCACCATCAAGCCTGTGCCAGCAGGTGTGTATACATTTGAAGTATCCTTTGTTGGCTACAAGCGCATCGTCCGTGAGGGTATACGTATCCTGCCCACAGGCTTCACGGTGTGCGACATATCGTTGCCCCGCGACACCGCTGCCGTGCTGCAAGGTGGGGTAAGGGAAAGAACAGCGACAACGATTAAAGAGGAACCTGCAATATCCATCGGTGGCGTGCAGCAAGTGCTGCTGCCCGGTACTCCCGCCAGCCAGTCGGGCGACGACAGGCCGCGCGGCCATCGGCTGATGGTTCTCGACGCTGCCGAGGATATGCCTCGCACAACCGGTCGCACCGCCGCCGTCGACAAACAGGTTAAGATAAGCGGCACCGTGCTCGACGAGAAAACCAAAGAACCGTTGCCTTTTGTGAATGTAGCCTTCAAGCAGGAAGGAAAGCCTGTTGCAATTGTTCAAACCGACTTCTACGGTTTGTTCAAAGTTGAACTCCCTGCCGGCGACTACACAATGGAAATAAGGTCTGTGGGTTACCGACCTTATGAGAAACAGGTAAGCGTTACGAAAAAGACTGACCTCGGCGAAATATTAATTGAGTGTACCGCTGCATTGTTAGAAGGTATATTAATAGAATCGGAGGCGACGCCGCTACTGGAGATTGACCCCTACGGCAACTCGCAGCATCTGGAGATTGAAGGTGTTCAAGTTAACGTCAAATAAGCTATGGGTCACACAGGTAAAGATATATGTAATGAGCTCAAGACTGTGCGTCGCCGCATCGCCGACGAGAACAACATTCCGCTAGAGATACCGGAGTGTACCCATCAGGGCCCATGTGCCGGAACTTGCCCGCGCTGTGAGGCCGAGATGCGCTATCTGGAGAACGCCCTCGCCGGCCGCATCAGCATGGGCAAGGTGGCCACTGTGGCTGGCCTCGCGCTGGCTTTGGCCGCCCCCACCGCCGTGCAGGCACAGGAACCGATACGTCAGAATGCCGAGGTGCGTACACCGCAGGCGAAGCTCTTGCCGGTGCAAGGAACCATTATTGACTCCAAGACCAAGGAGCCGTTGCCGTTCTGTAGCGTTTCGTTCACCCCGACGGGTAAAACTGCAAAGTTGACCGTACCTAAGTTTGCCACTACCGACTTCAATGGTGTCTACAAGTTGGAACTCCCCGAAGGCGACTATACGATGCGCGTGGCATTTATAGGTTACCAAGCTATGGAACGGGCTGTGAAAGTTGCTGCCAATAGCGACACTATAGACCTCTCGTTGGAGGCTACAGCCCAGATTCTTGGTGGAGCGGAGGCGGTGATAATGTACGGCATCCTCGACAACCCGATAATCGAGTATGGCCCTGAAATGGGGACTAACATTGAGATGCAGGGCGTGCCTTTAAGAGTACAATATTGATGGAGGCAGTTCCCATATTCGGCATCGACCGCCACCGGCTTGGTATCGACGGCGTGGGCGTCACCACGCTGGTGGCCTTCCACGGCTGTCCGCTGCGGTGCAAATATTGCCTGAACCACCGTTGTCTCGAGCCGGCCGAAGGACTCGCCCGGTTCACCCCGCAGCAGCTCTACGACCGCGTGGGTATCGACAACCTCTACTTCATCGCCACCGGCGGCGGCATCTGCTTCGGCGGCGGCGAGCCGCTGTTGCGCATCGACTTTATCGAGGAGTTCAAGCAGATTTGCGGCAAAGGGTGGAACCTCACCGCCGAGACATCGTTGCAGGTGACGTCCGATGTGGTGAGGCGTGCCGCTGCGGTCATCGGCGACTTCATTGTCGACATAAAAGAAAGCAACCCCGACATCTACCGCTCGTATACGGGCGGAGACGCCGGGGTTGCTTGGGATAATCTGGGCCGCTTGCTCGAGCTGAAAGGTCCGGAGCATATCATCGTCAGGGTGCCGCTCATCCCGGAATACAACACCGATGTCGACACCGACCGCACCGCTGCACGTCTTACGGCGATGGGTATCGTCAATATCGACCGTTTCGTTTACAAAATAAAAGATTAGCACCTGATCTTCCCGTCGCTGTCGCGATGGTAGACAGTGAAGTGCTCTTTCACCTTCTCGAGGAAGGGGCTGAGCGCGTGCGGTGTGCTCCGGTAATGGCTGTCGTAGACAATGCACAGGTGCTTCCTTGCCCGCGATAGGGCCACGAAGAGCCGACGGGCGTCTTCCTGTATCTGCTTGTCGGTCCAGCTGCGGCTGCCAGGATAGCAGCCGTCGATGGCACGGTAGACGAGCACGGTGTCGAATTCCAGTCCTTTGGCTTTGTGCACAGTGCTGATGATGTATTTCTCCTGCAGCGAGCCGCCGCAGAGGTCGGCCTCCTTGGTGGTGCAGAGGTCGGTGATATAGCGTTCCAGCTGTTTGCGCAGGGAGGGGTAGATGTCGGGGCGTATAAGGTCGGCTTCGAGGTAGTGCAGCAGGTGGGGCCATTTCCCGACAGGTTCGATAATGTGGTTCTCCGTCAGGTGGTTGTAGGCAAACTGCAGTTCGTCGATGATGCCGTCACAGTTCTTGCCGTGTTGGTAAAGTCCGGAGTATCGTGAACGGAACTTCTCGATGGTTTTGGCATGGTCGGCCAGGTAGTGCCGCTGGCCTGCCACAAACCCCAGTGCTGCAGTGTGGCAGAAGTTGAGCAGCGAGAGGGTAGCCATAATATCGTCGTCGGCACGGTGGCTGTTCTGCCCTTCGAGGTGCAGGCTCTCCAGCAGGCTCTCCAGCCTGTAGTGGCGCAGGCGTGGCCGCACAAGGCGGATATACTTCAGTGTGTCGAAATATCGGGGGCAGTACTCTTCGAGCCGCATGTCGGGACAGCTGCGCCGCAGGTTGCTGTCCAGTATCTGATAGTCGTATTCCACATTATGCCCCACCAGAACGCGGCCACGGCAGTAGTCTATAAAGCGTCGCAATCCCTCGTCGCGACTATGGCGCGGCCCTTTTCGATAAACTTCCAGCATAGGGTTGGGATTACCGCCTACGGTGGCCGGCAACTCTTTGTCGGTCTCGAGCAGCATGTTGAACGGCTCGCCCACCACCTTGCCTTGCCTCACACGGACGGCGGCAATCTGGATAATGTCGTCGGTGTCGGTGTCGAGGCCGGTGGTCTCGGTGTCGAATATTACCAGCTCCTCGTCGTTGTAGGCTCGGACAAACTCTTGCAGGTAGGACGATTCGGGGAATAACAGAAAGTCGGTGGGCAGCAGTGCCGTGCGCCGCAGGTCGCGCATCATAGCCCTTGCAGCGGTATATGTAGGCACCACATTCAGACCCCATAGCAGGCGCGCCCATGCAATGAACACGTTCTCGTCGGTCAGCACACTCAGGTGGGCCAGCAGCAACCTCACCGAAGGCAGCGAGAATAGGTCGGTGCCACTGATCTTGAAGTGCGGTAGGCCAATTGTGGACAAAGTCTCGCCAACCTCGTCGGCTTCACGGTTGGTGCTCACCAGTATCGCAACGCGTCCGTCAGGCTCGAGGTCGCCGTATCGCTTGGCAAAGCGTGCCGTATAGTATCCTTCCAGTTCGGCGTCCCCCACATTGAGCAGGCAAAGGTCGGATGGCTGCTTCGCTGTGTCGTTGTCGGTGGTGGGGAGCATGTCGCGCTGTATATGCAGGTTGCGCACTGCATAGTCGTTCTGTAGGTCGAGGAGGTAGCGCGGCGAGCGGTAGTTGGTGTGAAGGTGATGGATGTTGTCCTTGCAGCGGCGTTTGAGGGCGTCGAGGGTTTCGAGCTTGGCTCCGATAAACGAGAAGATGGCCTGCTGTTCGTCACCTAGGTATACTATGGTGGCGTCGTCGGTGGCCAGCAGGTCGACAATGGCGAACTGCAGTGCGTTGAGATCCTGCACCTCGTCAATCTCTATCCATTTGTACTGTTTGGACGGCGTGCTGCCCGACAGGTGCTTGTAGGCCAGCACCAGCAGGTCGTCGTAGTCGAGCAGGTCGTTCTCTTCCTTGTAGCTTTGGTAGGCATGTGCCAGCGACATCATCTTGGCTGCCGGCAGCTCGGCCAATGTCATATATCGCGAGGTGAGGGTTTTGATATTGGTGTAGATCTCGGCCAGCGACTCGTCGGTGTGCGGGCGTCCCAGCACGTCGCACAGGCGTGTCATTGCACCGCTGTGTACCAGTTCGCTGTGCAGTACGGTATCGCCACGCATACCCAGTGCCAGCTGCCACAGGGCATGCTGGAGCCGCATCAACTCGGTGGTGTGGGTCTCGATGCCCAGAGGCTTGCAGAGCTCTTCCTGAATGATATTCTCCACATCCCCTTCGTCGATGATGGCGCAGTTGTGCCGCACTACCCCTTCGGTGAAAAGCATCTGCGAACAGTATCGATGGATATTGCCCACAAAGAGGTCGTCGGGCACCGGATTACCCGTGCGGTCGGCAATGCGTTGTGCCATCCCCTTGGCAGCTCGGTTGGTGAAGGTGAGGCACAGCATGTCGCCGTAATCCTCCCCTTGTTCGTGGGCGTGAACCACACGTTCGGTGAGTATGTCGGTCTTGCCGCATCCCGGCGGTGCCAGCACCAGATGCCGTCCACCGCTTATCTCGATGGCATCCTGCTGCCACTGGTCAAAGTGCCTTTCCATTCAGCAGGGCTTTGGTCATCTCGTCCTGGACGTAGACGAGCTTGAGCGAGAAGAAAGGCTGGCTCTCGTCGAGGAGCAGGCGGAGGAATATCTTGTCGCCTTCCCAGAGGTTTATATTTTGGTTGCCGATGCCTTCGGCTACGGGCAGGTCGATCTTCCTGATCCAAGCCAGGGTGCCTTCGTCGTCGATGCTCATGTCGGGTTCGCCATTCCAGGCGGTGGCGGTGAAGAGGTGCATGTATTCGTTGGGCCAGGTGTCGGAGATGAAGGTGACGATGCCGCGATAATGCCACTCGGTGATTTCCAGGCCGGTCTCCTCGCGTACCTCGCGCAGCATGCACTCGTCGGGGCTTTCGTCGGCCTCGCATTTGCCGCCCACGCCGATCCACTTCCCATGGCTGGCGTCGTTGGCCTTCTTCACCCGGTGCAGCATCAGGTAACTGTCACCGTTGTCGATATAGCAGAGGGTGGTTTGTCTCATCTTGTATAACATAGAAAAAAAAGGCCGCAGTATTTGCGGCCTTTTCTCTCAGGAAGAATTTTCTTAGTCCTCGGCGTTGATGATGGCTTTGTGCACAGCATTCCAGCCGGCGGCGGTGATGCCCCAGTTGTTGGTGGAGTTCTTGTTGCCGTTGATGCGGACTTTTCTTCTCTTCACTTTTTTGTTAGCATTAATACCCATGGTGTATACTTTTTATTTGTTTATTTTCTTGACAATCAATTGATAATTGCGTTTCTTCTCCACAGAAACGTCCTGCAAAGATACAACCTTTTTTCAATCCCGCCAAATTTTTTTTATTTTTTCGCAAAATCAGACCCCGTTTTTAACCCTATCAACCCCCTATCTTCTACCTATCAACTACCTATCAACTACCACCGTTCTTCGATTGTTCTTCGATCGTTCTTCGATCGTTCTTCGATTGTTCT
>ONYC01000078.1 GCA_900321975.1 uncultured Bacteroidales bacterium | reverse complement strand
GTAGTGGGCTGAGAGTATGAAGAAGCGGATGGTCATCGGAGCGTAAGCCTTCTCCAGCTTCTCATGACTGCCAGTGAAGAACTGCTCCAGCGTGATGAAGTTGCCGAGCGACTTACCCATCTTCTGACCATTGATGGTAATCATGTTGTTGTGCATCCAGTATTTCACCATCGGCTCGCCTTGCGAGGCCACGGCCTGCGCTATCTCACACTCATGGTGCGGGAAGACGAGGTCCATGCCTCCGCCGTGGATGTCGAACCGCCGTCCCAGATACTTCCGCCCCATGGCCGTACACTCACAGTGCCAGCCCGGGAAACCGTCGCTCCACGGACTCGGCCACCGCATGATATGCTCCGGCGCAGCCTTCTTCCAAAGAGCGAAGTCGGCCTGGTTGCGTTTCTCGCCTACACCGTCGAGTTCGCGGCTGGCGTCCTTGATGTTCTCCAGCGTACGGCCTGACAGCACACCGTATTGATACTTCTTATTATAGGTCTCTATGTCAAAATAGATGCTGCCGTTCGACTCATAGGCGAAACCGTTCTGCAGAATTTCTTTCACCAGCTCCTCCTGCTCAATGATGTGTCCGGTGGCGTGAGGCTCAATGCTTGGCGGCAACACGTTCAGCGCCTCCATCGCCCGGTGGTAGCGGTTGGTGTAGTACTGCGCTATCTCCATCGGCTCCAGCTGCTCCAGTCGTGCCTTCTTGGCGATCTTGTCCTCGCCCTCGTCGGCGTCATGCTCCAGATGGCCCACGTCGGTGATGTTTCTGACGTAGCGCACCTTGTAGCCCAAATGTTTCAAGTAGCGGAACACCAGGTCAAAGGTGATGGCAGGACGGGCATGTCCCAGATGCGGATCGCCATAGACGGTCGGTCCACAGACGTACATACCCACGTTCGGGGCGTTCAACGGCTCGAAGCGCTCCTTCTGGCGCGTGAGCGTATTGTAAATCAATAAGGTCTGTTCCATATCTTCTGTTTTCTTCAATAATCAGTGATTACCACCGGCAGCCGATGGTTCAGTCTGCAAAGTTACAACATAATGCTGAGATAGAGAAGTGATTTTGGAAGATTAACAATACTTTTCGGTACCTTTCGGAATCTCGAAATAGCTGAAATGGGGTTGGAATCAGTTATCCGTTAGTAGCTCGCTGCGCTGCGCTTCCCCCGTGGAACGTGGAAGCAAAAAACTAAAATTCTCAAATCGGTTTTCAACGCCCAATAAGAAGCCGCGCCGCAAAGCCCCAAAGTCCCACCCCGGCCCTTCCCTGAAGGGGAGGGTATCCAACCGCGCGAAATTAGTTAGGAACCAGCAAGAAGGCCTCCCTCCCCTTTAGGGGAGTATAGGAATTATTCATGAAACTACAAAGAAAAACCGCAACTTTTTAAGGGTAAAAAGGAATACGAGCTTGCTCGCTCCCCACAAGGGAGAAAAAGGTAAAGCGGTTGTTGGGGGTGCTGTGTGGGGAAACAGGTGTCGGCAGAAGCTATGAGAGCCGGACGGCAGAGTGGCAGGATGCCGGTCTTCTCTCACTATAGACTAGATGGAAATCCTACGATTTGGTGGAGAATGGGGCGTTTTATATACAATTTATCACTTTTTATAGCCGTAATTACTGAAAATGTTGTAACTTTGTCGCCAAAATCAACATGAGTATGGCTTACAAACGGATAACGGCGGCCGAGGCAGCCGCAATGATCAAGGACAAAGACACACTGGGACTGTCGGGGTTCACTCCGAGCGGATGCCCGAAAGCGGTGTTCCGCGAACTGTCGAAACGGGCGGTAAAGCTGCACGAACAGGGCGAGGAGTTTGCCGTAGGCATCCTGACAGGCGCATCGACCTGCCAGAGCATCGAGGGCGATATGGCGGCAGCAAAGGCGCTGCGCTTCCGCGCCCCGTTCTCGACAAACAAGGATTTTCGCGTGCACACTAACGCAGGCGAGATAGAATACGAGGACATGCACCTCGGACACATGGCTGAGCGGCTGCGCCGTAACTTCTACGGCGAGATAGACTGGGCCATCATCGAGGTGTCGGACCTGATAGAGGGCGAGGATGTCTGCAAAGCATTCCTGACCTCGGCAGGTGGTATCGCGGCGACGGTGGTGAGGCTGGCCAAGCACGTCATCATCGAGCATAACACCTTTCACAGCCCCAGCTCGCGCTTTCTGCACGACACGTTCGAGCCGATAGAGTGCGGTTTCGGACGCCCGCCGATCCCCATCCTCTCACCCTACGACCGCGTCGGCGACGACTTCCTGGCCATCGAGACGTGGAAGATAGCAGGTGTCGTGGAAAGCAATATTCCTGAGGAGGCACGAACATTCAACGAGCCTGACGAGGCGACGACGGCCATCGGCCAAAACGTGGCCGAACTGCTGGCCAACGACATGCGCCACGGCCGCATACCGACACAGTTCCTGCCGGTGCAGAGTGGTGTCGGTGCCACGGGCAACGCCGTATTCAAGGCACTGGCAGCCAGTCCGCTCATCCCCCGTTTCCATGTCTACAGCGAGGTGGTACAGGACGCCGCCATCCACTACATGATGGAGGGTAAGGTCATCAACGCCTCGGCAACGGCAATGACCGTCACCAACGAGCGGCTGCAGATGGTCTACGACAACATAGACTATTTCTCGAAACACCTGACGATACGACAGAGCGAGATAGCCAACTCGCCGGAGGTGATACGCCGGTTGGGTGTCATCGCGCTGAACACGGCGCTGGAGTGCGACATCTACGGCAACGAGAACTCAAGCCACGTGTGCGGCTCAGCACTGATGAACGGTATCGGAGGGTCGTGTGACTACGAACGCAATGGCTATCTGTCAATCTTCACCACGCCGTCGACGGCAAAGAACGGGAAAATATCGGCCATCGTCCCAATGTGCTGCCATGTGGACTCAACGGAACACGACGTCGACGTGATCATCACCGAACAGGGTGTGGCCGACCTGCGCGGCAAAGGCCCAGTGCACCGCGCCCACGAAATCATAGAAAACTGCGCGCATCCTGACTACCGTCCGTTGCTGCGCGACTACCTGAAACACATCGCGCCCATGGGACACGAGCCGCAGTCGATGCGCGCTGCACTGGCCTTCCACGACACATTCCTCAGAAAGGGCGACATGCGGCTGACCGACTTCAGCGAATACCTATTAGGTTGAAAATTGAAGGTTGAAAATTGAAAATTGAAGGTTGAACATTATTT
>ONYC01000196.1 GCA_900321975.1 uncultured Bacteroidales bacterium | reverse complement strand
CTACCTATCAACTACCACCGTTCTTCGATTGTTCTTCGATCGTTCTTCGATCGTTCTTCGATTGTTCTTCGATTCGAATCGAAGAACGATCGAAGAACAATCGAAGAACGGCCGGAGTTGGTACATAGATGATGCTGTGAACCAGCGTTTTGGATTACGGCCAATCAATAACTAATGTTAAAAATGAAATTTTTTTTGACAGAATGAAAATTGTTTGTATCTTTGCATCGCAAAGTACTTGAAGAATATGGACAATATTGATGCATTGAAAGACCTTCGCGATATACGCTCAATGATGGAGCGCTCGTCTCGTTTCCAGGCAGTTAACGGATGGGGCGTGCTGGCTGCCGGAGTTATGGCCTTGGCTGCCGCTTGGGCGGCCAATATGCTTTTTAATGGCGGAAACACAACGCTTTACGGCAATACAGACTTCCTTTGGGCCCACAAGACACAAATTGCTGTTCTGGGATCGCTTCTTCTGGTCGTGGTGTGCGGCCTGACGGTCTTCTTCAGCTCAATGTGGATGGCCCGCCATAAAAACATCCCCTTCGCCTTCGACGCCACCATGCGCCGGCTGCTCGTGGCCTTCGGTGTTCCGCTTCTGGCGGGCGGCCTTCTCTGTCTGGCGCTGGTGCTGCAGGGGCACTACGGCCTCACGTCGTCGATCATGCTCATATTCTATGGGTTGGCACTCGTTGCTTGCCATCATTTCACGCACCCGTCCCTCGGTCTTCTGGGCTATGCCGAACTGATTTTAGGCCTGGCCGACTGCTTCGTTTCCACCCGTGCGCTCCTTTTCTGGGCGCTGGGGTTCGGTGTATTGCATGTCGTGTTCGGTATCTGTCTGGTTGTCAAATCCCACCGTGCATGAAGGTTTCGCTCATAGGGCTGAATAAGGCGTTCGAGAGCCGCGCGCGGCTCGGCATAATGTCGGTGCTGATGGTCAACCACACAGTCGACTTCTCCACCCTCAAGCAGTGGCTCGAGCTCACCGACGGCAACCTTGCCTCGCACACGCGCGCTCTCGAAGAACTAGGTTATATAGCCTGCGAGAAGCGCTTCATCGGTCGCAAGCCCAATACCGCTTTCCGTGCAACCCTCAAAGGCCGCGACGCTTTCAAGGAGCACCTCGCCGCTCTCGAGCAGTTCGTAAAGGAGCAGAAGTGATATATTTTTTTTGTTTTATACTCTGAAACACAAAGTACTTTTAATAATATAAAACATTAAACAATGGAAACAAACATCAATCAAACAAACGGAAACGGCTCCGACGGACGTCGGGAGCGTACTGGTATCAAACTGTTAATCATAGCAATGCTGTGTCTGTTATTGCTGATACCTTGGTTTTTAATCCGCTCGATGATCGCCGAACGCAGTTCGACCGAGAGTAGCGCCGAAGAGGAGGTGTGCGAGAAATGGGGCGAAGCTCAAACTATCCAAGGGCCTGTGGTGAAGGTGTATACCGGGAAGGATAGCACCTCGTTCAGCCTTCTGCCCGAAAGGCTGGATATTCAGGTTGCGGCCGACACCCGCACGCTGAGTCGCGGTATCTACGACTTTACGGTATACGATGCCGAAGTGGTGCTAGACGCCGACTTCACTCTCCCGACGTCGCTCACCGCCGCCCAAAGGGCGCAGCTGGAACGCAACTGCTGGATGATGGCGGTGGACATCACTTCGCTCAAAGGGCTTACCGACAACCCGTCGGTGATGGTCGGCGGTCGCGAACTCTCGGTACAGGAGGTGAGCTTCGAAGGGAGTCGCGTGATGTGGCGCGCCGACCTGCGTCCATTGCTCGACGGAGGTAGGCTCAGCTGTCGTGTGAGCTTGCCGCTACGCGGTTCACAGCAGATTTTCTTCGCCCCGATGGGCAACACCACTACCGTCGAGATGCGCTCCAACTGCGCTACTCCTTCGTTCTGTGGTAATTTCTTGCCCGTCGAGCGCATGGTGGAGGATACCGGCTTCAACGCCCAATGGCGCGTGCTGGCCATCAACCGCAACTTCCCCCAGGTTGTGGAACGCTCGGCTTGGTACACCACAGACGACTCTAATTTCGGGGTCGAGTTGCGCCGTCCTGTGGAGCAGTACCTTCAGAACGAGCGGGCGGTGAAATATGCCTACCTTATCGTGCTGCTCACCTTTGCGGTGGTCTTTTTCGTCGAACTGCGTCGCGAACGGCCAATCCATCCCGTGCAGTACCTGCTCATAGGTATAGCCATTATGCTCTTCTACACTCTTTTGCTCTCTTTCTCCGAGCACCTTTCGTTCCTCGTGGCCTACCTCATAGCCTCGGTGATGACCGCCGCACTTGTCGGATTCTATATGGGCGGCATCATGCACAGCCGCAAGGTGGGGGCGTTGATCGGAGGACTGCTGGCGGTGCTCTATGCTTTTATCTATATCCTCCTGCAGATCGAGAGCTATGCCCTGCTGGTCGGCAGCGTGGGACTGTTCGCTGTGTTGGCTGTGGCTATGGCCGCTTCGCGCAGGATCGATTGGTATAAGGGAAGGAATTGACGTTCTATGTCGAGGAAACGAATCATCGTATGCTCGTCCGTTGTGGTGGCGGCACTCTGGCTTGCAGAAGCCGCCACCCTCCTTCTGCCTCGTGGCGACCATCTTATGTGGCAGCTCGACAGCTGGCTCTATTGTCTGGCTGTCGCCGCCACGTTGGCGCTTACTATTGCTGTTACCGTCGTGGTATGCCGCCACCGCCATTGGGCGTTGCAGGTGCTGTGCTGGATGGTGTGGCTTCTCAACTTGCTGGGAATGTTGGTAGTGCTTTTGGTGTTGGCGGTCTGCATCGACCGGTTGCCAGGTGAGCTTCGCTGGGAAGAGGGCCGATATCTGGTGCGAGATGCCGATATGGATAGCAACCAGGTGCTCTACGAGCGGCGCGGTATGGTGGAACACAGGCTGTATATGATCTGGTATGCGTGGCCAGACGCTCCCGACAGCTACAGTATCCGGACTTGCAGCGAGCACGATATGTTGCTTTTGGAATGCGAGGACTATTCCGGAAACCGTGACCGCCGGCTGCTCCACCTCGACGGGAAGGCCTACGAGGGCGACATAGACAGTTTGCAATGTGTCCACCTGGAGGCTGCGTTGACCGATTTGGGATAAAAATTTGGCCATATTGGAAAAACTGTGTATCTTTGCAGCGTCAATTTATTTGGTTGCAGCAAGAACACAAATTATGAATATCAAGATTGTAAATACCAGCCATCATCCCCTGCCGAAGTACGAGACCGCCCAGTCGGCTGGCATGGACCTGCGTGCCTACCTGCCCGAGGGGCCGATAACCCTCAAGCCGCTGGAGCGGGGATTGGTGAAGACGGGCCTCTTCATGGAGCTGCCAGCGGGCTACGAGGCACAGGTGCGTCCCCGCAGCGGTTTGGCCCTGAAGAAAGGCATCACCGTGCTCAACTCACCCGGCACCATCGACGCCGACTACCGCGGCGAGATATGCGTGATACTGATAAACCTTTCACAGGAGGACTTCGTCATAGGCGACGGCGAGCGCATCGCCCAGATGGTCATCGCCCGCCACGAGCAGGCCGAAATCATTCAGGTGGAGGAACTCACCGACACCGAGCGCGGCGCCGGCGGCTTCGGACACACGGGGAAAAAATGACAATGAAACGATCGGTGTATGGCATGTTCTTGTTGGTTGCGATGCTGTCGCAACTGCTGAGTTCATGCCATGCACAGACAACTGCTGCGGTCGAGACGCCTACGTACCAAGATTTGAGGACGGGTGCAGAAATGCTTTTCCTTATGGAAGAAGCAGTCTTCCCAGGCCCACATATCGCCGTGGTTGGCAACCAGACTTCAATCGTTGGAAACACGCATCTAGTAGACACCTTGCTATCGGTAGGGTCTAATGTGGTGAAGATCTTCTGCCCGGAGCATGGCTTCCGCGGTACTGCGGCAGCAGGCGCCAAGGTGGACAACAGCACCGACCCCAAGACAGGTCTGCCTATCATTTCTTTGTACGGCAAGAACAAGAAGCCCACACCAGAGCAGATGAAGGGAGTGGACTGTGTGCTGTTCGACCTACAGGATGTTGGCTGCCGCTTTTATACCTATATCTCCACGCTGCACTATGTGATGGAGGCATGCGCGGAAGCGGGCATACCGCTCGTTGTCCTCGACCGCCCCAACCCCAACGGCCACTACATAGACGGCCCAGTGCTCGACACCGCCACTTGCCGCTCGTTTGTCGGCATGCACCCGGTACCTATAGTCTACAGCATGACCATTGGCGAATATGCACAAATGATCAACGGCGAGGGTTGGCTGGCTGGCGGTGAGCAGTGCGACCTCACGGTCGTGCCCATGCGAGGCTACAAGCGCGACTCGGTGGGCTACGAGCTGCCCGTGCCGCCGTCGCCCAACCTGCGCACGGCGCATGCTGTGGCCCTATACCCCAGCCTCTGCCTCTTCGAGGGTACCAACTGTGGCGTTGGCCGTGGTACCGACTACCCCTTTGAGTGGGTCACCTACGAGAAAGACACCCTCGACTTGCGGCAGGAGGATGCTCCGGCGGCTTTCAGCCTTAAATACTTGATGGATATGTACCGCCGCGTGCCGCAAGGCAAGTTCTTCCTCAAGAGCAACTTCTTCGAGAAACTGGCCGGCAACGGCGACCTGCGCAAGCAGATAGAGCAGGGCATGAGCGAAGAGGAGATACGTGCCACCTGGCAGCCCGCCCTCGACGAGTTCAAAAAGATACGTAAGAAATACCTGATATATGAAGACTAACGGCAAGAACATCTGCAAAGAGTT
>ONYC01000065.1 GCA_900321975.1 uncultured Bacteroidales bacterium | reverse complement strand
GTTGGTGTGAAGATTGGCGTCATGGGCTGCATTGTAAACGGCCCCGGCGAGATGGCCGACGCCGACTACGGCTACGTAGGCTCCGGTCATGGGAAGATCACCCTCTACAAAGGCAAAGAAATCGTAAAGCGAGACATCGACCAGAAGGATGCCGTAGACGAACTTGTTAAATTTATAGAAAACGACAGAAAACTATGAGATGGAGTTATGTTCTATTTCTGCCCGCCTTGGTATCGGCGGCATGGGCGTTGGCAACACCAATACTTAAGCGACACCCTACAAGGGCGCAGGTCGTGTTGAGCCTGATGCTATTGATAGAGGCAGTCACCATCACTGTCCTTGGTATCTTCTTCCGCGGACGTGATGGTCAGTTGTTTATCTACGATTTTATGTTCGAAATACTAGCCTTGGTATGCGCCCCAATGTACTATGTCGGTATCTGTGCCCACACCGAGGCCCGCGGTGCCACATTGGAGCAACGTCGCGTGTTCTTCATCCCGTTGCTATTCATCATAGGTCTCACCGTCGGATCATTCTGGCTTGGGCCACGTCGCTATGAGATGATGTGCTATGCCATCCTGGAAGGCAATGTCTCGTGGATTCCCGGCGATGCTGCATGGAACTTCATGCTCTTCTGGGACCATTGGCTCTTCCCCGCGTTGTTGGTCATAATGTCGTTCATACTTATCCTTGCAGCCACAGTTAAGATACGCAAGTTCCAGAAGCGATACAACAGTTACTATGCCGAGGATATGAACACCCCGTTCTTCAACAGCCGCGGTTACAGCATCCTCGCATGGATGTTCCTGCCGCTGGCAGCAATCGCGTTCGTGGCCATCGACTTCCGCCCATTCTACTACAAATATTGGCTTATCGTCTGCGCGTTGCTGCTTACGGTAGTGCAGTTTGTCACTGGGCATTTCACGTACCGCATGAACTACGATGCGCGCACGTTGGCTGAGTATATACGCAATAAAAACATTGAATCATGACACCGATTTCGTTGATATATTTCCTGTTGGGCCTATCGGCATTATATTGGCCCATCGTAACCCTCCTGTTCAAGCGCCGTGTGATAGGTGCGCAGTGGCTCATAATGTCTGCCTTGACCGCAATGGGACTGTCGGTTATCATCTACAGCACCTTTTTCAATAACTTCCTTAAAGGAGAGTATCTGCTGGTCATAATCTTCATGGTGCTTTCGATGTTCACACCGCCGCTCATCCAGGCGGCCGTATCCAACCTTACCGAAAGGGGTGATAGTCGACCGTTGTTGGCCAGGCTCAACGTGTTGGTTGCTCCTGCGATATTTTTGTTGGTAATGATGGCCGCATCGATCATTATAGGAGGCGCAGATATGTATCGCCTGTGGATTGAACGCGGCAGCGAGGGTATCGCCCATCGTTTCTACGAAGGCAGTTGGCGGTACAACCTTATCGTTGCCGTGCATTACTACCTCTATTGGTTCCTTATTGTGGCCGAGACTACTTTTGTGGGAATCTACAGCCTCGTCCGCATCAACCGCTTCAGCCGTATGCTTGACGAATACTACTCCGTCAACCGAGTGCACAGGGCCGACCTCCTTGGTACCTATCTTTTCGTGGCTTTCAACTGCTTCTTCGTAGTGTTCAGCTATATAACATATCCCTTCAATACCCCGCGACCGGTATTGGGTGTTGCTGTAGGTGTCTCGCTTCAGGCTGTGGTGATGTTCTTTATCGGATATTATGCCTTCCGCACGCCTATGAGTGTAGAGTTGCTCTCCGAAAGCAAGCAGCGTTTATCGTCGCGTTCCCGTCGCGACCTGACTCTCCTTGGGCACCATCTTTCGGAATATATGGAGGAGTCGAAAGCCTATCTCAATCCCGACCTCTCGGTGTTCCTGCTGGCTGAGCATTTCCGTGTGTCGGAAGACGATATCATCGATGCTGTGCATAAACTGCACGGCACCTCGTTTGCAGATTATGTCGATTCGCTCAGAATTGAGCGCGCTGTAAACTTGCTTGAGAATCAGAAAAACCTATATCATGCCGACGACCCCGATGATGTGACGCGTCTGGCTCACCAATGCGGATACCTTGAACGTTCGAAGTTCGAGAATTCTTTCCATAAGATAATGCAGACCCAACTGAAGGATTACCGTCAGTAGCCGTATTTAGCCCCCCAGCGTTGGCGGAGGCTGTTGCGGGTTTCCTGCTCGCGAGGAGTGTTGCCGGGTTCGTAGAACTTGGCTCCTTCGAGGCCTTGCGGCAGGTATTCCTGGGGGGTGAAGTTGCCTTCGTAGTCGTGGGCGTACTTGTAGCCTTCGTGGTAGCCCATCTGCTTCATGAGTTTTGTGGGGGCGTTGCGTATATGCAGCGGTACAGGAAGGTCGCCTGTCTGGCGGATGGCCGCCATCGCGTTCTCGAGGGCCATATATGTGGCGTTGCTTTTGGCCGAGCAGGCCAGGTAGCAGGCGCACTGCGAGAGGTTGATGCGGCATTCGGGATAGCCTATCTTGCTCACCGCCTCGAAGGTGGCGTTGGCCAGCAACAGAGCGTTGGGATTGGCGTTGCCGATATCCTCTGAGGCGAAGATAAGCATGCGGCGTGCGATGAAGAGCGGATCTTCGCCGCCGTCGATCATCCTCGCCAGCCAGTAGACGGCTCCGTTGGGATCCGAGCCTCGCATCGATTTTATGAATGCCGATATGATATCGTAGTGCATCTCGCCCAGCTTGTCGTAGAAAGCAAGGTTCTGCTGTATGACGTCGGTGACGATTTTGTTGTCGAGCACAACGGCGTTGTCTGCGGTGGGATGTCCTTTCTGGATGCGGTTGACCGCCAGTTCGACGGCGTTGAGCAGTTTGCGGGCGTCGCCGCCGCTGATGCGCATCAGGGCGTCGCTCTCGCGCACTTCGACCTTCAACCCCTGCGTGGCATAGTGGGCGACGGCGCTGGCGATAAGGCGTTCCATGTCCTCTTTGCCGAATTCGCGCAGCACATATACCTGGCAGCGCGAGAGCAGGGCCGAAATCACCTCGAACGAGGGATTCTCGGTGGTGGCGCCGATAAGGGTTATGGTGCCCCGTTCGACGGCTCCGAGCAGCGAATCCTGCTGGGCTTTGTTGAAGCGGTGGATTTCGTCGATGAAGAGTATCGCCCCGTCCTCCTCCTGGGCTTTGTTGATCACGTCGCGCACCTCCTTCACGCCGCTGCTAATGGCACTCAGCGTGTGGAAGGGCCGGTTGAGGGTTTTCGAGATGATCATCGCCAGAGTGGTCTTGCCGATTCCCGGAGGGCCCCAGAATATCATCGAGGGGATGTTGCCGCTCTCGATCAATGTGCGAAGAACAGCACCCTGTCCCACAAGGTGCTGCTGTCCGATATAGTCGTCGAGGCTTTGCGGCCTCAGTATTTCTGCCAGAGGGGTCATCTGCTTATATTATCAGCATTGCGTCGCCGTAGGTGGAGAAGCGGTATTTCTCCTTGATGGCGGTCTGGTAGGCCTGCATTATGAGGTCGATGCCTCCGAAAGCGCTCACCATGATAAACTGCGAGCTCATGGGGTGGTGGAAGTTGGTTACCATCATGTCGGCGATGGTGAAGTCGTAAGGCGGGTAGATGAACTTGTTTGTCCAGCCGTCGTAGGCGCAGAGCTTGCCGGGAATGGTCACGGCGCTCTCGAGGGCGCGCATTGTGGTGGTACCGATGGCACAGACGTGCTTGCCGTTGGCTTTTGCTGTCTCGACGGCATTCACGATATTGTCGCCCAGGTGCATCTCCTCGGCGTCGGCGCGATGTTTCGAGAGGTCTTCGACCTCGATATTCTTGAATTCGCCCATACCGCAATGGACAGTCAGCTCTTCCCAGCGGACATCTTTGATTTCCATACGTTTCAGCAGCTCGCGGCTGAAGTGCAGGCCTGCAATCGGGGCGGCCACCGAGCCTTCAACCTTGGCATAGATGGTCTGGTAGTTCTCGGCGTCGCTTTTCTCGATGTCGCGCAGGCGGCGCAGCTCGTCGGGCAGCGGGGTGCGGCCCATGCTGTTCACAAGGTGGATGAACTCCTGGTCGCTGCCGTCGAAGAGGAAGCGGATGGTGCGGCCGCGCGAGGTGGTGTTGTCCACCACTTCGGCTATCAGGGCGTCGTTGGTGCCGAAATAGAGCTTGTTGCCTATGCGGATCTTGCGGGCGGGATCCACCAGCACGTCCCAAAGGCGCATCTCGGCGTTCAGTTCGCGAATCAGAAGCACCTGGATGCGGGCGCCGGTTTTCTCCTTCTCGCCGTCGAGCAGGGCGGGGAACACTCGGGTGTTGTTGGCCACCACCACGTCGCCGGTGTCGACATAGTCGATGAATTCTTTGAAGATATGGTGCTCGATCTCGCCGGTTTCACGGTTGACCACCATCATGCGGGCCTCGTCGCGGTTGCGGACGGGCTTCTCGGCGATAAGTTCTTTGGGCAGGTTGAATCTGAATTGCGATAACTTCATGTCGGTCTGTTTTCTGTTTTTCTTCATAACGTATTTTTTCGCAATTATTGTGTGCTCTTGAAAATATTTTTGCATCCCTGCGTGAGGATGATTTCCTCAATCTTCCGTAGGCCGGAAAAACGGGTTTTGTACATCGTTGTAAATCAGCGTCCTCGACCACCCTTCTACCACCGTTCTTCGATAGTTCTTCGATTGTTCTTCGATTCGAATCGAAGAACAATCGAAGAACGATCGAAGAACTATCGAAGAACGGTGGTAGAAGGTACGGAGGAAGGTTGTCTAAAGTGCTGGGTAAGGGAGTGTTGCGGCGGTTCGACAAAAAATCTGCCGATGGATATAATAATATTTAAAAATGTGCGTTATACGAATTATGAAACTATTCAAAACACTCATACTTCCGCTGTTGGCGGCTGCCTTCATGCCGCTGGCCGCCCAACCTTCATCCCCCAGGCAGGAGGCCGAAAGTTTCGGACGCCAGTATGCCGAGTCGTACGACAGTTTGATGAACACCTACTACCTCCGCCGCCACGCCCATCACTCGCTACGCCACTCGCGGCAGTTTTCCATAGAAGAATTCGACGCTATGTCCGACAGCGTCATTGCCCGTCGCATGCGCGCCCTCCATACCGTCATCCCGATGACGTATAACGCCGAGGTGCGTCAGTTTATCCGTTTCTACCTCAACCACATGTCGTCGCGTATGGACGTGATGCTCACCCTCTGCGAGTTCTATCATCCCACCTTCGAGGAGGCGCTCAACCGATACGGGGTGCCCGAGGAGCTGAAGTATCTTACAATCGTCGAGTCGGCAATGAACCCGCAAGCCACTTCGAGGGTCGGCGCCGCCGGCCTGTGGCAGTTCATGTATTCCACGGGTAAGATTTACGATCTCGAGGTCAATTCTGTGATCGACGAACGCCGCGACACGTATAAGAGTACCGTCGCCGCCGCGCGCCATCTGGCCGACCTGCACCGCGTGTTCGGCGACTGGCAGCTGGCTATCGCAGCCTACAACTGCGGCGCCGGCAATGTCAACAAGGCTATCGCCCGCAGCGGCGGGAAGCGTTCGTTCTGGGAAATCTACTACTACCTCCCGCGCGAGACGCGAGGCTATGTGCCTGCCTTCCTGGCCGTGGTTTACGTGATGAACTACTACGAGCAGCACGGCCTGCGGCCCGAGCGCATCAACCTGCCCATCCGCAGCGACACCGTCATGGTGCACGACGATATCATCATGGAATTCGTGTCGAAATATACCGGTGTCGAGCCCGACGAGCTGCGCACACTCAATCCGCAGTATCGTGCAGGATATATCCCCGGCGCATCGGGAGCCTACTCGCTCTGCCTGCCCACCACCGCCGTCGACCGCTTCATCGCCCATCAGGATACTATCATTGCCCGCTCGGCCGATTCGCTCACCGTCAAGCCGGTAGTGGTGAAAGCCCCGCCCGTCAAGAAAGGACATGCTTCGGGCGGCAGCCGCACCTACACCGTCCGCAAGGGCGACACCCTCTCGAGCATTGCCCGCAAGCACGGTATCAGCGTTTCAACCCTCAAAAAGCGCAACGGAATCAAAGGCGACAAGATACGCGTCGGCCAGAAACTGAAGATATAACCGCCAAGAATGAAGAAACTTCTCAACATAAAAGGACTGAAATACATCGTCGTGCTGGTGCTCTTCGCCGTCTACCTGCTCTTCCTCGACGACTATAGCGTGGTGGCCACATCGCGCCTCAAACGGCAAGTGCGCGAGCTCCACGCCGAGGAGCAGGCGCTCAAGGAGGCTATCGTTTCCGACAGCATCAACGCTGCAACCCTCCGCGACAACCTCGACGCAAAGGAGCGTTACGGTCGCGAGAACTACTATATGAAATGCGACAACGAAGATATATTCGTCATAAAATGAAGAAACTCTTGCCCATAATGTTGCTCGCGGCAATGCTCACCGGCTGCCAGTCGCTGCGCCAGTTTATGGCCCGCGACCTGGAGGACGAGGATTTCATCATCGGTCAGCTCTATGTCGACGAGATGGTGCGCGAAACCCCGGTGATTGCCAAGCCAGTGGAACCCAAACCTAGGAAGAACCCCACCGACTGCAACAACGCCCTCGGCCTCAAGTGCAACGATTCGGACAACGCAGCGCTCTACGAGGCGGTCAATTCATGGCTCGGCGTACCTTATAAATATGGCGGTACCGACCGCAACGGCATAGATTGCTCGGCATTCGTCGGCACCATCTATCGCACCGTCTACAACATCACCCTCCACCGCACGGCAAACGACATGCTGCGCGATGTAAAGCTTATAGCCAAGTCGCAGCTCCGCGAAGGCGACCTTGTGTTCTTCACCAACAGCAAAGGAAAGGTGTCGCATGTGGGCATCTACCTCAAGGACGGCCTCTTCGCCCACTCGTCAACCAGCAACGGCGTCAGCGTCTCGCGGCTCGACGACACCTATTGGAACAAGCATTTCTACAAGGGCGGACGGGTTAAATAACAAAAGGTTAAAGGCTTTCGGCCAAGCAAAAAGGCTGGCGCATCGTTGTGGTGCGCCAGCCTTTTTCTTTGGCCGGTGGCCTTTATCATTGGTGTTCAGCCTTTGCAATTGTATCCGGCAGCGGCAAGTATCTGCTTTACACGTTCGAGGTGTTCCCCTTGGATGATTATCTCGCCATCCTTGGCCGAGCCTCCGACACCGCACTTGGTTTTGAGCATCTTGCCTAATGCCTGAAGGTCGTCGTCGCTGCCGACGAAGCCTGTTACCAATGTTACCACCTTGCCGCCGCGATGGTTGCGCTCGATTCTTGCCCGCAGCTTCTGTTGCGAATGGGGCAGGGTGTCGGCTTCGGGCTCGTCATCGTACTGGTATTGGAAGTCGGGGTTGGTGCTATAAACCACTCCGACAGCGTGTTTCTTGCTCATTTCTGCTGTGTGATAAGTTTCTCGAAAGTGGGCGATACCATGTTGCGGAATGGGTTCTTCAGGTCGCGTGCATAGATTTTAACCGACTTTGGCAGCACCTGGAAGTGGACCGTGCTGCCCACATTCTCGCCTTCGCCGTCGAGGTTCACCCATTTGTCGGCGTTGCCCTCGATCACAAGGTCGCTGGTGCGGAACATCTCGACATGCTGCGATAGGTCAAGGTGGTTCGAGAAGGCAAGTGGCGCGGTGATAGGCACATGGTCGATCGGCACCTTGTCGATGATGCTGATGTCCATAAGGCCGTCGTCAAGTTTTGCCTTCGGGGCAACGGCGAGGTTGTAGCCGAACTGCTGGCTGTTGGCCACGGCGATGAACCAGGCGGTGCGTTGATACTCCTTACCGTTGAGGATAAGGCGGTAGTCGGAGCATTTGTAACGGTCGTATTCCCTGAGGATGAGGTTGGTGTAAGCAGCAAGGCCACGTGTTTTGGCCACCTTCATCAGGCGTGCGATATATGCATCGTAGCCCACGCCGGCGGCGTTGACCGCGAGGTGCTTGCCGTTGACGAGAATCGAGTCGATGGTCTGCTCGTATTGTTGGTTCAGCACACGGATGGCAAGCCATGGCTGGAGGGGGATTTTCAGCGAGCGTGCCAGGCCGTTGCCGCTGCCGCAGGGGATGATACCCATGCGGGTATCGCTGCCGCGAAGGCCGTTGGCGACATCGTTCACCGAACCGTCGCCGCCGCAAGCCACCACGCAGTCGTAGCCCTTGTCAGCTGCATCGCGGGCTATCGCGGTTCCGTGGTGGATATGTTCTGTGTAGCGAACCTCATAGTCGTACAGGTCTTCGTTTAGGTTCTGCTTCAGCATGGTCTCGATTCTCTTCTGCCGGCCGATGCCGGATATAGGGTTGACCACAATCAATGTCTTCTTTTTCATGGGTCTATAGTTAGTTTGTTGTTGATAATTCTGTAGTTGTATTGCTGGATAAGTGCTTTCAGGCCGCGAAGCAGTTGTTCGTCGCCCTCCTCGTGGTCGCCTTGGATGACGGCAATATCGTGCTCACGGGGGTCTCCTTTGCTGTTGGCTTCCATACAGTAGTAGCCATTGCCGAAGTGCACGCTGATGCCCCGGTTGGGGTGTTCCAGTGCGCTTGAACCAAAGGAAACGAATTGCTCGTAGATGTCAAGATAGTCGATGATGGTTGGGTAAAGGTCGATTTGATCCACTATCAGCGGGTCGCGTCTCCCTTCGGGATGTTGCGGATCGAAGACCATCATCGGTATGCGGTACCATCCGTCGTAGTCGTTGTATTCGCGGGTGAGGCCTTGGGCGCTGTGGTCGCCGGTGATGATAAAGAGCGTGCTGTCGTACCACGGCTGCCGGGACGCCTCTTCGAAGAAGCGCCGCAGGGCGTTGTCGGTATATTCAATACACTTCAGTATTGGGTGCCTGCCCTCGGCAAAACGACCCTTGTAGGCGTCGGGAAGAGGGTAGGGGTGGTGCGAGGTGACAGTGAATATCTCGGCCAGGAACGGTGTGTCGGTGGCTGAAAGGTGTTCTACCGTGTAGTGAAGGAATTCCTCGTCGAAGATGCCCCATGCACCGTCGTAGTCTTTTTCGGGGTTACGCCCCTGAGCCTTTGCCCAACTATCATATTCGTCCTTGCCCAGGTATTCGTGGAAGCCGATTTTATCGCACACCTTGTCGAAGGCCATCACCCCGTTGTAGGAGCCGTGGTAGAAGGCACAGTGGTATCCGTGACGCCGCAGGATGGTCGGGAGACCGATGAAGTCGTCCTTCCCATAGCGCGAATTGGTGAACGGCTGCGACATAAGGTTTGGGATACCTGTGTTGATGGCGGTTATGCCCTCGATGCTTTTCTTGCCGTTGGCACGGCCGTCATAGAGGGTGCAATATTGCGCCAGCGAGTCGAGGAACGGCGTCCGCGTGTCGGCACCGGTTTGTGTGTTGTAGCAACCGAGGAATTCCTGTCCGAGGCTTTCGACGATGATAATCACGATATTGCGTGATGGTGAGGTGATTTCTTCGCCTGGTGGCAAGGGCGGTGGGGTGTAAAGCACGGGGTAAATCCAATCGGCATCCTCGTCGCTCATGTATCGGACCTCTTCGAGTTCGGGTGTGAAAAGGGTCCGGAGGATGTTGTAGGCGTCGTTGTTCACGATGGCCGTGTTCTTCGGCTGGCAATACTTGGCTGCGTCGCTGGGACTTTTCACGGACATAACCATAGCCGTAACTACTGCGGTGCCGATAACGAAGCCCAGTATGTCGTTGCCCAGATGCTTCATATAGGGCAGCCTGACCTTGAGCCTTATACGGAAGTTTAGCAACAGGAACGCTATTGTCAGCGTCAGCGGCACCGCCCATCCGTACCAGTAGTCGGTGGCGAACATTGGTGCCAGCGTGCCCATCTGGCCGCCGATGCCGAGGTAGGAGAATATCTCGTCGCTCAGCAAGCGGTAGGTGAACTGGTAGTAGGCGGCGTTGCATCCGCGTGGGATGAGGATAAGCAGCACGGCGGCTATATACAGCACCTCGGCGATGGTGCGGTACCAGCGGCGCCAGCGCACCCTTGTCAGCGGGATCAACATCATCGTCAGGTAGGGAATGAGCATCGTTCCCACGGTGGCTGCGGCGAACACAAGGTTTCCAAGCACTATCCCGCCCGCCTCTTTCCAGTCGGCGATATGGAATATCCTCAGGTTGCATAGGTAGAAAGCCACCTGCGCAGCAAGCAGTACACCTATTGCAAGCAGCACCTTCTGTGCCAGGAACCAGTATATGTTCGACCCTTTGCGCATATCTTATACTATGGCCTCCAGCCTGATTGGGTGAGAATCTTCTGGCTGTCGGTCTCGCCAAGCAGCTCTTCTGCCGTACGGCCGCTCTTTTTCATATATTGTTTCACAATCTGCCAGCCGATATAGTGCAGCGTGCGCGGTGCCGACCCTTCGCCGAAGGCGTTGGTTTTCGGTGCATCGTCGATGAAGTTGCGCAGCTGCGAATAGTCGGTGTTGTACAGCATTCGGTTCTCGATTAGCCAGGCCCACACCTGTTCCACATGGCCTTTCATCCAGCTCATCTGGTCGCCGGTATAACGCAGGCGCAGAGTGTCGTCGGCCCAGGGGATGGTTCGCTCAAGGAAATATTGCACCTTGCCTTCGGCGATGGTGTAGTCGAGCAGCGACAACTGCCCGTCGGGCAACTCGATATGAGCCCGCGCGATGGCGGCCATGCAGTCGGGGGCGATATATTCCTTCCGGCTCAATGCGAGGATATAAGCGGGGATGCCGAAGCTGCCGTACTGCTGCATATCGCCCACGGCATAGCGGTCGATGCTGACTGCCAGCTCGTGGTCGGTGCAGAAGACTCGGTTCTGGTAGTCGTCGAAGTCTGCGGTAACCAGCGTATAGAACCGGTCGTAGCGGATCTCGGGGCAGATTTTGGCGGCCCGCGCGAGGGCTTTGCCCAGTTCGGTCTCCAGCCATCCGAGGTCGTGGTATAGGCTGTCGGTGGTGTGATAAATATATTCCACCACCGAATCGTTGGTGAAATCGTGCACCATAGCCATAAACTGCGGGTCGTCGGGCTGGTAGTTGATCAGGGGCGACACGAACTGCGAGGCATCGGCGGCGGTTTTCTCCGGCTCGAAAAGGAACTGCTCGAAGCGCAGGAAGCGCACCTCGCTCTTCTTCCCGCCGCAGGCGGTGAAGAGGGTGGCTGCGAGAAGGATACAGAGACACAGTTGCCTGCATCTCTGTACCCGGGTGTATGCTATGTCTTTTTTATTCTGCATTTTCCTCCTTCTTCTCCTTGGCTTCCTTTTCGGCCTCGACGAGGATGCGCAGTTTGGCCTGCATGAGGGCCAGCTGCTGGCGGGCACCCTGCATCTTCTTCTCGAACTCGGCCTTCAGCAGGTCGGCCTGTTTCGAGTTGGCGAAGAAGCCCAGGTTGTTCTCCCAGGTGGTGAGGTCGTTGCGGAGCTTCTCGATCTTGTCCTGCAGCTCCTGCTTCTCGCTGGCCACGAAGCGGCTGGCATTGGCGCCTGCGGCGTGGAGACGCTCGCGGAAGGCGGTCTCTTCGGCCTCGCGGGCGCTGATCTTGAGCTGCTCGAAGATACGGTCGATCTCGGCGCGGAACTCCTTGTGCAGGCGCTCCTTGTCGGCCATAGGCACGAAGCCCACCTCGGCCCAGCGGCGCTGGAATTCCTTGATGGCCGAGAGGTTCTCCTCGCGGTTGTCGCCGAACTGGTGCTCTTTGAGTTCGCGGATGATGGCTTCCTTCTGGGCCAGGTTCTCGCTCTCCGAGCTGCGGCGCTCTTTGAAGAACTCGCCTTTCTTGCTGAAGAACTCGTCGCAGGCGGCGCGGAAGCGCTGCCATATCTTCTCGCTCACCTTGCGGCTGGTGGCGCCGATTTCCTTCCACTCGCGCTGCAGCTGGAGCAGCTCCTCGGTGGCCTTCTTCCAGTCCTCGCGCTTGGCGATGGCTTCGGCCTTCAGGCAGAGGTCGATTTTCTTCTGGTAGTTCTCGTTCTGCTCGTCGCGGATGGCACCGAAGAACTCCTTCTTGTCCTCGTAGTGCTTGTCGATCATGCCTTTGAAGCGCTGCCAGATATCTTCGTTCTGCTCGCGCGGCACGGGTCCGATGGTCTTCCAGACCTTCAGCAGCTCGTCGAGCTCGGCGGTCAGGTCGTTCCATTCCTTGGTGTTCTGGGGCTGGGTGGCGGTGAGCTCGGTGGCTTTGTCCACGAGGGCCTGCTTGGCCAGGAGGTTGCTTTCCAGCTCTTCCTTGCGCTGGTCGTAGTATTGGCGGCGGCGATCGTCGATCTGCTGGGCGGCGGCGTTGAAGCGCTGCCAGATTTCCTCGTTCTGCTCGGCGGGCACGGGGCCGATTTCTTTCCAGCGGGCGCGCAGCTCCTGGAGGGTTTTGGCGGCACGCTGGATGTTGGGCTCGACGATCAGCTCTTCGGCCTGCTCGCAGAGACCCAGTTTCTGGTCGAGGTTGCGCTTCTGGTCGAGGGCGCGCAACTCGCGGCTTATCTTGAGTTTGTTGAAGAATTGTTCAATCTGGAAGTGGTAGTTCTGCCACAGGTCGTTCATCTTCTCGCGCGGCACTTCGCCTATGGCTTTCCAGCGCTCCTGGATGGCGTTGAAGCTGTCCATCACCGTTTTGACCGACTCTTCGTCCGAATCCACCAGTTTCCTGAGCTCTTCCACAAGGCCCTGCTTGGCTTCGAAGTTCTTCTGCTTCTGGGCCTCGATGGCTTCCAGATGCTGCTGGCGCATGGTGCGGTAGCGCTCGTAGAGGGTGTGGAACTGCTGGGCCACGCTGTCGGTCTGCTCCTGATAGTCTTCCTTGACGCCTCCCTGGGCCAGGAACTCATCGAAGGCTTTGCGTTGCACTTCGCGGTTCAGCTCGTTGAAGCGGTTGCGGATGGCGGCGGCATGGGTGCGGGCGGTCTCGATTCCTTCGGCAAGAAGGTTCTCGAGGGTGGACACAAGCTCTTCACGGCTGAAGGCGCTGTAGTCGGGAGCCTCGGCTTTGGGCTCGTCGGTTTCTGCGGCATCGGCCTCGTTCGCAGGCTCTTCTGCCTTGGGTTCGGCGGCAACTTCGGCTTCTGCGGCCGGAGTCTCGGCGACGGTCTCGACCTGGGGGTCGGCATCGGTGTCGGTACGGGCGGCCTCGACGGTCGGCTCGTCAGTGTGCTGCACCTCTTTGGTAAGCTCCTCGAGGGGGTTCACAAGGGGTGTCTGCTGGGTGTTGGTTTCTTCCATCTTGATGGTTTTTGATTGTTAGAATTACCTTTTTTACAAGGGTTTACGGGTTGTTTTTTATGTCCATACATCCGGTTTTGCGGGATGTATTTTAGATGCAAAGATACAAATAAAAACGATATCTGCCAAAAACTTTTTTGCTTTTTGTCGATTCATCCTTCTTATCGTGTGTCGCATTTACTTTTTCAACACAAAAATGCCTGCTTTTTTTGCTGTTTTGTAACTGGCTGATTCTCCGTATCAACTACCTATCCTCCACCTATCAACTACCACCGTTCTTCGATAGTTCTTCGATCGTTCTTCGATAGTTCTTCGATTGTTCTTCGATTCGAATCGAAGAACTATCGAAGAACTATCGAAGAACGATCGAAGAACGGCCGGAGTCATGACGGAAAAATGAGGGTCAGATGGAGGGGTCGCGAGAGGGTGTGAATAATTTATTTTTTTGCTATATTAAAAAAAAAGTGTAATTTTGCAGCATGATTACTAACAACGACATGGCCGCCAAGACGGCTGAATTTCTATTGACTGTGAAGGCTGTAAAGCTCAACAACGAGCATCCCTTCACTTGGGCTTCGGGACGAAAATCGCCTATTTATTGCGATAACCGCGTAACTTTGTCGTATCCCGAAATACGTACTTTTATCCGCCAACGTTTCACCGAGATCGTACGCGACTCGTGGGGCGACGTGGATGTGATAGCCGGCGTTGCAACCGGCGGTATCGCCCAGGGCGCCCTGGTGGCGCAGGAGCTGGGCAAGCCGTTCGTGTATGTCCGTTCGGAGCAGAAGAGCCACGGGCTGACCAACCAGATCGAGGGTGAAATCCACGAGGGTCAGTCGGTGGTGGTCATCGAAGACCTGGTGTCGACCGGCAAGAGCTCGCTCATCGCCGTGAAGGCCCTCCGCGAGAAGGGCTGCGTGGTGAAGGGTATGGCCGCCATATTCACCTATGGGTTGCAGGTGGCTGCCGACAATTTTGCCGAGCAAAACGTCGACCTTATCACTCTGACCGACTACGACACGCTGATCAGCGTCGCCCAGGACCGCGACTATGTTCGCCCTGAGGACCTCGAGAGCCTTGCCAAATGGCGCGTGAATCCCGAGCGCTGGAGCGACGAGCGCATGAACGGCTAAATACCCGGTAAGATGAGCAAGAAAGGCTTCATGCTGGCGGCCGCACTGGTGGCGGCTTTCACGCTGAGGGCCCAGTTGGTGTCGGCCGACAGCCTTGTGGTGGTCGACCTGCCCGGTGGCCAGCGCCTCGAAATGGTGCATGTGGCCGGCGGCGACTTCACGATGGGCAACAACGAGGCCCGCGGGCTCAAGGTGAACTACGACGCCTCGCGGCCCGAACACCGCGTGAAGGTGGACGACTTCTACATCGCCCGCTTCGAGGTCACCCAGGCCCAATGGACGGCCGTCATGGGCGAGAACCCGTCGAAGGCGGCCGGCAGCGACTCGCTGCCCGTCGAGCAGGTGAGCTGGGTCGCCGCACAGCAGTTCTGCGCCCTTCTGAGCCAGATGAGCGGACACCGCTTCCGCCTTCCGACCGAGGCCGAGTGGGAATATGCCGCCCGCGGCGGTGAATATTCGCACAACACCCCGTTCGCGGGTAGCGGCGCCATCGCCAACGTGGGTTGGTACTGCGTGAACAGCGAAGGGCACACCCATCCCGTGGGACGCTTGAAACCCAACGAGCTGGGGTTGTACGACATGTGCGGCAATGTAATGGAGTGGTGCTCCGACTGGATGGCACCCTACGGAGACGGCGACGCCGTGAACCCCGAAGGGCCCTCCTCCGGCGAGAGCCGTGTGCTTCGCGGCGGGCACTACAACAGCACGTCGCCGGGATGCACCGTCTACGACCGTGCCTGGTACCTGCCCACCGGAAGCTATGAATACTTCGGCCTGAGGCTCGTCATGGAACCCGAGAAGATTGAACCATGAACATCAACGGCAAGGAGTTCACAACGTTTATAAGCGAAGCCGAACTGCGGCAGATAGTCGAACGGCTGGCCCGTGAGGTGAGTCGCGACTACGAGGGTCGCGACCTGGTGGCATGTCCGATACTGACGGGTGCCTTTATGTTCGCCGCCGACCTGCTGCGCCGCCTGACGGTGCCTTGCGAATTGAGCTTCGTGCGTTATGCCTCCTACAGCGGAATGGTCAGCACCGGCGAAGTGACGTGTTCGCTTCCCTTCCCGCCCGAAATCAAGGGACGGGACGTGCTGATAGTGGAGGATGTGGTGGATTCGGGCCTCTCGATGAAGCACATGCTGAACGAAGTCCGTGCCTTGCATCCCGCCAGCGTGCGGATATGCGCCCTCTTCTACAAGCCCGAGGCGTTCAAAGGCGACTACAAGGTCGACTATGTCGGCCGCAACATAGGCAACGAATTCATCGTCGGCTACGGAATGGATTTCGACGGGAAGGGCCGGACGCTGCCCGAAATACTTGTTACCGGAAGTCAAGAAGACAAATAAAAAATGAAAAGGAATAAGAGCAGACGAGCAATAGCTTGTTGCATAATGGCGATGTTGATGGCGGCCTTCACCGCCTGCGGGGACAAGACAATCCCCCTCAACGTGAACGCCGACCAGCTCTACGGTTGCTGGGTGAAAAACGGTTCGCAGGAATACTGGCGCTATCTCGACGACGGCACCGGCGTTACCTGGGACGAGGCCGACGACATCACCGAAGAGGAGTCGAACCTGAGATTCGAATGGACGGTGGCTGGCGACGTGCTCACCCATGTGTTCCACGGCGAACAGGGCAACCAGTCGGTCCCCAAAGTCTACACCATCAAAGGCATTAGTCCCTCGGCCATGAGCTGGGAGGACGATTATGGCCAGAGTTACACATTGATAAAAGTGGTGAGGTGATGAAACGGTGGTTGAAAATAACTCTGATATCGCTGGGGTCGCTGCTGGGATTGGTGGTGATCACGGCGGCGGTGGCCCTGTGGCTGATATTCACCCCGAGCCAACTGACCAAGATAGTCAACAACCTGGCGGGCCGCTATGTTCAATGCGAGACGCACTTCGGTCGGGTGAACCTGACGCTCTTCAAGACCTTCCCCGACGCGGGCCTGACCATCGACAAGGTCTATGTCGTCAACCCGATGGAGGGTGCGCCGAGCGACACCGTGGCCACCATCGGCAACCTCACCGTCGGTGTGGATGTGAAGCGATACCTCAAGGAGAAGGAAGTGGTGGTGCATCAGGTGCTGCTCTCCGATGTGGCCGCCAACCTCTATGTCGACAGCGCCGGCAAGGCCAACTTCGACATCTTCCCCCACAGCGACGACGACGAGGACACCACATCGAGCAATTTCAGCCTCGACAGCCTTCCCAATATCGACCTCAAGCGCGTCAAGATAAGCAATCTCGACGGCGTTTTTCTCAACGAAAAAGGCCGTATGGATGCCGAGGTGGAAGATTTCGACCTCGACATCAAGGGCACCCTGCGTGAAGGTCGTGTGGACGCAACGCTCAACCTTGGCACCGACTGCATCGCCCTCACCACAGCCGACAGCACCGGCAACCCGTCGCTCGACGCTTTGCTCGAGGATATGAAACTGGCCCTCAAAGCCGAAGGCTGCCTCGAGGAGGTTCTGGGTGACCTTAAGCTGAAGGTTGAAAACGGACGGTTGAAGACCGGGGGTACCGATATGGTCAACGAAACCCTCCAGGCGTCGAAGAAAGACCTTCTTGTGCTCGAGGTTCCGTTCAACGCCGATTTGAAGAACATGCAGTTCCTGCTCTCGGACAGCCGTCTGAAAATTGCCGACTATGCCCTCGATCTCAGCGCCGATGTGAGGCTCGACCCGATGTATGTCGATGGTGTTGTGGCTACCGACGGCGCCTGGCAGGTCGAACCGCTGCTGGCAATCCTGCCCGAACCCTTCGTGGCATGGAAGAACGGGATGGACCTCGACGGCAAGGTGAAACTGAAGGCTTTCGCCGTCGGACAGCTCAACGACAGCACTATGCCGCTGATCGACGCCACCGCCACCATCGACGACGGCCGCTTCTATATGCCCAAGTCGCTGCCCTATAAGGTGAACCGTATCAACGCCGACCTTGCCGCCAAACTCGACCTCTCGAAGGGTGGACGCTCAAGTGCAACAGTCAATTCGCTCACCGCTCATACCCGTAATACCGACCTCAGGGTCAGCGGACGCGCCGACGACCTGTTGGGAGATATGCACATCGATGCAGCCATCAAAGGCTCGCTGCCGCTCGAAGATGCCCGGCCGATGATTCCCGACAGCCTGCCGCTCGACGCAAAGGGACATGCCGACCTCGACCTCAAGGT
This sequence comes from uncultured Bacteroidales bacterium, assembly GCA_900321975.1. GTDB lineage: Bacteria > Bacteroidota > Bacteroidia > Bacteroidales > P3 > Colimorpha. The sequence continues at coordinate 9,450 of ONYC01000065.1, read as the reverse complement.
CAACTTCCGCCTCAGCCAACTCGCCGATATGGAATTGGAGAAGATGATCGCCGGCGGCAATATCAAACTGAAGAACCTTGATGTAACCTACGACAGCATCCATGCCACCGCGCCGTCGCTCAATGTTGCCCTGCAGCTGCCTGCAAAAGAACATCGCGGCAAGATGGCCGACGCCCATATCACCGGGTCGGGGCTTGCGGTTGAGATGCCGGGTATCAACGGCTCACTCGACCGTCCGGACATCAATGTCGGGGTGAACAACCCGATGAAAGAGCAGATCGCCGCCCAGTTCGAAATCAAGGTAGGAGAGACCGAGGCCAATATCGATTCGATGATGGTGAGCCTCGGCGCCCTGGAACTGAGAGGCTCGATGCGGATGGATTCCGCACAGTCGAATCCCATCAAGAAATTCAACCCCGTGGCCGACATCGACATGCACAGCGCTGTGCTCTACATGCCGGTGCTTCCCGACGCGGTGCGTCTGTCTCAGTTTGCCGTGGTTTACGATAACGACAATCTGGATATCAAAACAGCCGATGTTAAGATCGGCCATTCCGACTTCCAACTATACGGTCAGGTGGAGAACGTCGAGAAATGGATGAGCCACAAAGCTATGCTTGTCGGCGACCTCAACTTCACTTCAGGATATACCGATGTCGACCAGCTTATGGCGATGTTCAGCGGTATGGGTAGCGATGCCGACACCCTGGAGCAGATGAGGCAGGAGGACAATGTGCCCGACGAGGCTAACCCATTCATCGTTCCCAAGGATGTCGATGTAACCCTCCACACCCATATCCGTCGTAGCGTGGCCTTCGGCAACGACCTCAACGATGTGGCCGGTGCCCTGACCATTAAGGACGGTACCGCCGTGCTCGACCAGATTGGTTTCGTATGCAAAGCTGCCACCATGCAGCTCACCGCTATCTATCGTTCGCCGCGCCCCAACAACCTCTTCACAGCACTCGACTTCCACCTGCTCGACATCCGCATCGACGAGCTGCTGCAGATGATACCCACCGTCGACACCCTGGTGCCGATGCTCAAGGCTTTCAACGGAGATGCCAACTTCCACTTGGCTGCCGAGACCTATCTCGACGCTTTCTATCATCCGAAGATGAGCACCCTCCTCGGCTCCGCTGCCATCAGCGGCAACGATCTTGTGGTGATGGACAACAACTCGATTGCCCAGATTGCAAAATTGATGCAGTTCAAGAGCTGGAAGGACAAGGACGACAAGATCAAGATCGACAGCCTGAATGTGGAACTTACCTGCTTCCGCAAGGAAATCGAGGTGTATCCCTTTGTTCTCAACATCGGCAAATACCAGCTCTGCGCCTCGGGTAAGCATAATTTGGACAACGTATGCAACTACCATGTCGAGCTGCTGAAGAACCCGCTGATGGCTAAAGTGGGCGTCGATGTGAAGGGTTCTCTCTCAAGTCCCAAGATTTCGCTTGGCGAGGTCCGCTATGCTGACCTCTACAAGCCAGAGAAGCAAGGGGTGGTCGAGAAACGCACTATGGAACTGAAGAAAATGATAAGACAGGCGCTGGAGGCCAATGTACGATGAGCATATTCCACAGATATAGTAGCACCATACACGGCAACTACCGGAAAGCCTACCTTCGTTGTGGAGCAATTACCGGTGCGTTGCTCTTTGCCTATATTCTGGTGCGTTACCTGATGGGCAATGCCGTTGGAAGTCCGCTGTCGTATGTCAGCGACGCCATACTGCTTGTGGCTCTATTCCTTTTCACCGCCTACTACCGCAATGCCCTGCCGGAGAAGAAGGTAACCCTCAAGGAACTGATGCTCTTCGGCATCGGTTTGTCGGCCGTTGCAGCAGTGCTATACGGCTTGTTGCTGTGGGCCTTCGAGACAGCGGTGCCGGCACAGACGGTGCTCTTCACCGAGACGACAGCCAATCAGACAACCTCACTGCAAGATCCCCAGCTCGGCTATTGGGCCGCATGGTGGGCCATCATGGCCGCCGTCGAGGCGCTGCTGCTCGGCTCCTTTGGCGCGTTCCTGGCCGCCATATTGTTCAGAACAGAAAAATCCGATATAAAACATAAACAACAATGAAAGACATATCAATAGTAGTACCTTTATACAATGAGGCCGAATCGCTGCCTCACCTGGCCGAATGGATCGATCGAGTGATGCGTGAGCACGGATTCAGCTACGAGGTGGTGATGGTCGACGACGGCTCAAAGGACGGCTCGTGGCAGGTGATTGAGAAACTTCACAGCGAGAATCCCGCATATCGAGGCATCAAATTCCGCCGCAACTATGGTAAGTCGGCCGCCCTGAACACAGGCTTCGCCGCCGTCGAAGGCGACGTGGTTATAACTATGGATGCCGACCTTCAGGACTCGCCCGACGAGGTCCCCGAGCTCTACCGGATGATCAAAGAGGATGGTTATGACCTCGTTAGCGGCTGGAAGAAGAAACGCTACGACTCTAAGCTGGCCAAGAACATCCCATCGAAGTTCTTCAACTGGACCACCCGCCGTATGAGCGGCATCTATCTTCACGACTTCAATTGCGGCCTCAAGGCCTATCGTCACGATGTGGTGAAGAGTATCGAGGTCTATGGCGAGATGCATCGTTATATCCCCGTGATAGCCAAGTGGGCCGGATTCAGCAAGATAGGCGAGAAAGTCGTCCAACACCGCAAGCGTGAGTTCGGCGTTACCAAGTTCGGCATGAACCGCTTCATCAACGGCTACCTCGACCTTATGTCGATTATGTTTATGTCCAAATTTGGCAAACAGCCTATGCATTTCTTCGGTGCAATAGGCAGCCTGTCGTTCCTGGCAGGCTTCGTAGCCCTTGTTGTTGTTGTTATCATGCGCCTCGCCGGCCGCATATCGCTCACAAACAGCGTCTGGTTCTACCTGTCGATGCTCTTCGTGCTGCTTGGCACCCTGCTCTTCCTGGCAGGATTCATTGGCGAACTGGTTTGCCGCAACTCCACCACGCGTAACCAATACCTAATAGAGAAAGAGATATGAGCCTGCAATGCGGTATAGTAGGACTGCCGAATGTCGGCAAGTCGACCCTCTTCAACTGCCTCTCCAACGCCAAAGCCCAGGCAGCCAACTTTCCATTCTGCACCATTGAGCCCAACGTGGGCGTGATCACTGTCCCGGATGAACGACTGGCCAAGTTGGTCGAAATCGAGCGACCGGCATCTGTGGTACCCGCCACCGTCGAGATTGTTGACATCGCCGGTCTGGTGCGTGGCGCTTCCAAAGGAGAAGGATTGGGCAACAAATTCCTGGCTGATATACGCAACTGCGACGCCATCATTCACGTGCTCCGCTGCTTCGACGATGACAATATCACCCATGTCGACGGCACTGTCGATCCCGTGCGCGACAAGCTTACCATCGATCTTGAGCTGCAGTTCAAAGACCTCGAGACCATCGAGAACAGATATGACAAGGAGGTGAAGAAAGCCAAAGCCGGAGGCGATGCCCGCGCCCGCAAGCTTGTCGAGGTAATGGACCTCTACAAAGCAGCCCTACTTGAGGGCAAGAGCGCCCGTACCGTACAGCTCGACGACAGTCAGCTGGAAGTTGCCCGCGACCTTATGCTTCTCACCACCAAGCCAGTGATATACGTCTGCAACGTAGACGAAAGTTCGGTGGTAGATGGCAATAACTATTCCAAAGCAGTTGCCGATGCCGTCAAAGACGAGAATGCCGAGGTGCTTCTTATAGGTGCCGGTATCGAGGCCGACATTGCTGAGCTCGAGACCTACGAAGAGAAGCAGATGTTCCTTGAAGATCTCGGCTTGAAAGAGAGCGGGGTAAACCGCCTTATCAAGGCTGCCTATCGCCTCCTTGGCCTGCAGACCTTCCTCACCGCCGGTCCCAAGGAGTGCCGCGCCTGGACATTCCGCAAAGGAATGAAAGCCCCGCAGACCGCCGGCATCATCCATAGCGACTTCGAACGCGGCTTTATCCGGGCCGAGGTGATAAAGTACGACGACTATGTCGCACTCGGTTCCGAAGCCAAATGCCGCGAGGCTGGCAAGATTGCTGTCGAAGGCAAGGACTATGTGGTGCAGGACGGCGACATAATGCACTTCCGTTTCAACGTGTAGTTATTAGGATTAGGAATTAAAGTTATGAAGAAAGTGGTGTATAACAAGATGATGAAATCCCCGGTGCGGCGCACCGCCGGATTGCTCGTCCTTTTTGCTCCACTTGTCATTCTTGTGATTTCTTGCTCGACCGAGAAGGCCAAGTGGGCCAACATTCAGTATCACAACACAACCTGCCACTATAATGTGTGGTGGAACGGCAACGAAAGCCTCAAACTGGGCCGCGAGAAACTCTGGACCTCGGCCGTCGACGACTACACCGCCTTCATTCCTCCCGAGAACCTCGGTTCCGATGCCGACGCCCGCTCCATATATCCCGATATGGACCGTGCCATCGAAAAAGGGGTGAAGGGCATCAAGAAGCACAGCATCTACGTCAAGGGAGAGGAGCATGTGCCATACATCAAGGAGTGCTACCTTCTAACCGCCTATGCTACCTTCTATAAGCATGATTATGTGGCCACGGCCAACACTGCCGCCATCCTTGTATCGCAGTTCCGCGGCACTCCGGCCGGGGACCAAGGTGCCGTGCTCATGGCCCGTTGTCTTACCCAGGAAAAGCGTTATGCCGAAGCCGAGGCCGCTCTCGACCAGTTGGTGACCGATCTCGGAAAAGGCAATTTCAGCCGCTCGGTGCGCGAACGTCTTTATATGGCGATGGTCGAAGCCACTGTCCCGCAGGAAAAGTACAAAAAGGCCGTCGAATATATCCACCAGGCAGTTGATGTCAGTTCGTCAAACCGCAACAAAGCCCGACTGACCTTCCTCCTGGCCCAAATCTACCAGAAACTCGACAAGCGTCCGGTGGCCGCAAAATACTATCATCAGGTGCTGCGCTATTCACCGCCTTATGTCATGGAGTTCAACGCCCGTCTGGGCGAGGCTTCGTGTGCCGACCTGCAGCACAGCGACATTGCCAAGCTTGAACGCGCCCTCGACGATATGCTCAACGACAAGAAGAACGAGGAGTATCGCGACCAGATCTACTATGCCAAGGGCGAGATGTATCTCGGTATGAAAGATGCCCAGCGTGCTTGCGACAACTACCGCCGCTCGGTGGCTTTGGCCACGAACAATGCCTCACAGCGCGCCCGCTCGTCGCTCAAGCTGGCAGAGACCCTTTATGATGTCTATCAGGACTATGATGAGGCCAAGCTCTACTACGACACAGCGATGATGAGCCTGCGCATCGACTATCCCGACTACCAGAAAATCCGTTCACGCTGGAATATGCTCACCGAATTGGTGTCGTTCACCTCGGTCTACCAGCGACAGGATTCCCTGCTGGCTGTGGCCACTATGCCCGAAGGCGAACGTATGGCCCTGATCATGGCCAAAATCGACACACTCCGAATGAAGGAGCAGGAGGCCAAGGAACGTGCCTTGCTCGAGGAACTTCAAGCCGAAAGCAAGGCCCAGATGAACACCCTCAAGGGCGACTGGTATTTCTACAACTCCCAGACCGTCCAGCGCGGCAAGGAGACTTTCCGCCAGCGGTGGGGGATGAGGACCCTCGAAGACCTCTGGTTCCTCTCGAACAAGGCATCTCTGAGTATGGGGCTGCCGGGCTCGATGGAGGAAGAAACCGCCAACGATGAAGGAGAAGTCGAGGACACACTGTCGGACGACCAGACAAAAGGCAAACTCGTCAAGGGCGATCCAAACGACCCGCATTCGCCTGCCTATTACCTGAAAGACTTACCCACCACGCAGGCTCAGTTCGACTCGATCGACTCGCTTATTGCCCCGGCACTGCTCGGAGCAGGATATATCCTCTACGACGGTATTCAGAATGTACCGCGCGCGCTAGAGTGCTACCATCGCCTGGCCGAGAGCTACACCTCGTTCCCCGATGTGGTGCAGGCGTTCTATATGCTCTACCGCATCTACGATCGGCAAGGCAATACGCCGCAGGCCAACTACTACCGCGATATGGTGCTTATGGGCTTCCCCGACTCCGACTTTGCCAATCTTATACGCGACAACGAATACTACCGCGAGCTGCTGCGCCGCGACCGCGTGATTGAGGAGGACTATACCCAGGTCTACGAGAGTTACAGCGGCCACCGCTATTCCCGTGTGCTCACCCTTGTGGCGCAAGCCGACGAGGTTTATCCCGGCAATCCCGCCCTCCATCGTTTCCACTATTGGCAAGCATTGGCCCAGGCTGCCCAAGGGGCGCGCGCCGACGCAGTGTCCATCTTGCAGGGTATCATCGCCAAAGCAGCACAGACCGATTCCATAGTACCCATAGCACAGGCCGCCCTCGATCACTTGCTCAATGATTCTGCCTATGCCTCATCGGAGGAGATTGCCGACAACATGGCCGAAAAGCGGGACGACCCAGCACTGTTGCAAGTCAAGAATCCCGACGGTCAGACGGTTGTCAAGCCCACGGTACAGAAAGAGGACGAGCTTCCCGAAGAATCGCGTGTCTACCGTTTCCGTCAGGGGCAACAGCACTATGTCATCCTGATTATCAACGACCGCTCGGTGAAAGCCACCGAACTCCAGTACCGGATAGCCGATTTCAACACCCAGTATTACGCCAACAGCGGCTATAAGGTGAACGCAACACTCTTCACTGACACCACCCAGCTCCTCACGGTCCACCGCTTTATGACCGAACAGGACGCCATGGGCTATTACCGCCACCTGCTCCAGGACGACGGACCGCTGAGCAAGTACCCCAAGGGCGACATCACCATATACGCCATCTCAACCCAGAACTACGCCACCTTCTACAACCGCAAGGATCCTTCGGCCTACGATCCTTTCTTCAAGAAATATTATTTCAACCTCAAATAGACACAAATCAATCGAAATATAAACAATAAAATTATGGCTAAAACAATGGAACCAGAAAGCAGCCCCATCAACATCATCACTGTCGGCACCCTGATCAAGGGCGACATCACCGCCTCGGGCGATTTCCGCCTCGACGGTACACTCGAAGGTAATATCCAGCTCAATGGCAAGCTCGTCGTTGGCGACAGCGGTGTGGTAACGGGCAACATCATGTGCCAGAACGCCAACATCATCGGCACCGTCAACGGAAACCTCTCGGTCAAGGAACTGCTTTCGTTGCACAACTCCGCCCGTGTCCGTGGCGACATCTTGATCAACAAGCTCTCCATCGAACCCGGCGCCGTGTTCACCGGCAAGTGCCGCATGCTCGACGAGGTGCGTGCCGAACAGGAAGCCGCCCATGCCGCCGAGCAGGCCGAAGCCTGACCCTATGGAGCTGCTGAAACAGCTCTTTGCCGACCGGTTCGGCACCCAGTGCGAAGAATGTCTCGCCCTCGCCGGCGGCGGTTCGTCGCGCCGCTACTATAGGCTTTCCGGTAGCGGGTACTCCGCCATCGGCACCGTGGCCGACGATCGGCGCGAGAACGAGGCATTCTTCGCCTATACCACCCATCTCCACGCCAAAGGGATGCCGGTGCCAGAACTTTATGCTGTCCATCCCGACCGTCGCCACTACCTCCAGCAGGACCTCGGCGACCGCACGCTCTACGCCCTCCTCCACGACAAAAAGCGTGCCGGAGGCGGTTTCGATGCCGAGATGGTGACCCTCTACAAGCAGGCACTTGCCGACCTCGACGCCATCCAGCGCGCCGGGCGCGACATGGACTTCAGCTTGGCTTTCCCCAGGGCCGCCTTCGACCGCCGCTCGATGCTCTGGGACTTGAATTATTTCAAGTATTTCTTCCTCAAACTGGCGCATATCCCGTTCGACGAGGAAGCTCTCGAGAACGACTTCGGCCGCTTTATCGACTATCTCCTCGAGGCCGACTGCACCTATTTCCTTTATCGCGACTTCCAAGGCCGTAATATCATGGTAGTCGATGAGCAGCAGGGCATTGCTCCCAGGCTGGCCTATATCGACTATCAGGGCGGCCGTCAGGGGGCGGCGCAATACGACGTGGCGTCGCTGCTCTACAGCGCCAAGAGCGATTTGCCCGAAGCCCTGCGTCAGGAACTCCTCCGCCACTATGTGGCCCTCCACGGCGACAGCCGGTTCATGGACCATTTCTGGGGCTATCTCCTTGTCCGTATCATGCAGACCCTCGGTGCCTACGGCTATCGGGGCTACTTCGAACGCAAACCCTACTTCCTCGAAAGCATCCCGCTGGCAGTGAACAACCTGCGCACCGTAACCTCCGACCATCAGCTTCCTGTCCGCCTGCCCGAACTGGAGCGTGTCTGGCGCGCAATCGGAGAACTGCGCCTCGCCGCCGACCCTTTCCCGCCCGACCGCCTGACGGTATCCGTCGGAAGCTTCAGTTACAAGCGCGGCTTGCCCGAAGACCATAGCGGCAATGGCGGCGGTTTCATCTTCGACTGCCGCGCGCTGCCCAATCCGGGGCGCTACGAACAATATCGCGCCTATACAGGCAAAGACCGCCCTGTTGTCGAATTCCTCGAGAAAGAACCGGCCGTCGACAGGTTCCTCGACAACGTTAAAGGCATAGTCTCGCAGAGCATCGACAAATACCTCGAGCGCAAGTTCACCCACCTGAGCGTTAATTTCGGGTGCACCGGCGGTCAGCACCGTTCCGTCTATTGTGCCGAACGCCTTGCCCGCTGGATAGGCGAGACTTATCCGTCGGTCAGCATCGACCTCCGCCATCGCGAGCAATCCTGAATCAGCCGGACTTGCTGCCGGCTGTCAATGCCCTCGCTTTTATTATCCCAAAAGTCTTAAAACCATCTTATTAGGGTGTGTTATTGGCATATCAACCCCAGCCGTTCTTCGATCGTTCTTCGATAGTTCTTCGATAGTTCTTCGATCCGAATCGAAGAACAATCGAAGAACTATCGAAGAACGATCGAAGAACAATCGAAGAACGGTGGTAGTTGATAGGTAGAGGATAGGTAGTTGATACGTAGAATCAGCCAGTTACAAAACGGCAAAAAACGCCGTTTTTGCCCCCGAATGTTAAATTATAGTTAATTTTCATCCCGGAATGTTAAAATCAAGTCAAATCCCAGCGATTCACAACCAACCAGGCTTACCGGCGGAAAAATGTAAGTGCCGAATATCTTTTTTTGCAAAAGTCCGGAAATGTTTGTAAGTTTGCAGTATTAAATTATTGCCATAATATTATTAAACACTTGAGATACAAATAACAATATGAAAAACATCTTTAGAAAAAGCGTTGGACTGCAGATATGCATCGTGCAAAATTAATGAACGTTTACTGGTAACAGAGGTACGGTGGAAGTGATTGACATGCAGGGCCGCACAATGCTCGCGGTCCCTTCGACCAAGCAAACGCTGGATATCAGCCACCTGGCGGCAGGAAACTATGCCGTCCGCCTCACCACCC
>ONYC01000021.1 GCA_900321975.1 uncultured Bacteroidales bacterium | reverse complement strand
GGTCTGATCGACGCCCTCGGCGATGAAGTCGGCCGGGAACTCGGTGGCCTTCAGAGGCTCGCCCATGTAGTGAATCTGGGCGTAAGGCATGGCACCGCTGTCGAACCACACATCGATGAGGTCGGGCTCACGGCGCATGGGCTTGCCGCTGTCGCTCACCAGCACCACACCGTCGATATACGGGCGGTGCAGGTCAAACTTGGTGTAGTCTTCGGCGGCGTAGGGATTCTCTTTCATCAATCCGGCGGCGATGGCCTTGTCAATCTCCTCGCGGAGTTCGGCGACGCTGCCGATGCACTTCTCCTCCTTGCCGTCCTCAGTGCGCCAGATGGGTAGCGGGGTGCCCCAATAGCGGCTGCGCGAGAGGTTCCAGTCGACGATATTCTCAAGCCAGTTGCCGAAACGGCCGCTTCCGGTGGTTTCGGGTTTCCAGTTGATGGTCTTGTTGAGCTCGATCATGCGCTCTTTGAGGGCGGTGGTGCGGATAAACCAGCTGTCGAGCGGGTAGTAGAGCACCGGCTTGTCGGTGCGCCAGCAATGGGGGTAGCTGTGGGTGTGCTTCTCGCTCTTGAAGAGCTTACCTTCGCCTTTGAGCATTATTACCAGCTCGACATCGAGGCTCATATCCTTCTCGGTCTTGGTGGCGTCGTAGGCGTTCTTGACATATTTGCCGGCATACTGGCCGTAGAGCGCGGTGTCCATATTGGCGGCTACCCATGCGGGGTCGAGGTCCTCAATGGGGGCGAAGCGGCCCTGCTTGTCGACCATCGGCATCTGCTTCCCGTCGCGGTCGAAGAGCAGCAGTTCGCCGATGCCGGCCTTCTTGGCCACACGGGCGTCGTCGGCACCGAAGGTTGGGGCGATATGCACGATGCCGGTACCGTCCTCGGTGGTAACGTAGTCGCCCAGGATGATGCGAAACGAGCCTTTGTTGCTCACTTCGCGCGGCTTTACCCAGGGGATGAGCTGCTCGTAGTGCAGCCCCTCGAGGTCTTTGCCCTTGCATTCGCCGACAATCCGGTAGTTGGGCTCCTCGTCCTTCTTGGTCGGGAACATCGAACCGACAAGGGGCTTGGCCATGATGATGCGGCAGGGTTCTCCGCTCTGCGGATGGGTGGTGTCGAGAATCACATAGTCGATATTGGGTCCCACGCAGAGGGCGGTGTTCGAGGGAAGTGTCCACGGGGTGGTCGTCCAGGCGATGGCGTAGGTGTTTTTCCAACGTTCGTCATCCTCTTTCAGCTTGAACATCGCCACGCAGGTGGTGTCCTTCACGTCGCGGTAGCAGCCGGGCATGTTCAGCTCGTGGCTCGAAAGGCCTGTGCCGGCGGCGGGTGAGTAAGGCTGGATGGTGTAGCCTTTGTAGAGCAGACCCTTGTCATAGAGCTTCTTCAGCAAGAACCACAGGGTCTCGATATACTCGTTGTTGAATGTGATATAGGGGTTCTCGAGGTCCACCCAGTAGCCCATCTGGCGGGTCAGCTCGTCCCAGAGGTCCTTGTATTTCAGCACCTCGGTGCGGCAGGCGTGGTTATACTCGTCCACCGAAATCTTCTTGCCGATATCCTCCTTGGTGATGCCCAGGTTCTTCTCCACACCCAGCTCGACGGGCAGGCCGTGGGTGTCCCAGCCGGCCTTGCGGTCGACGAAATAGCCCTTCTGGGCCTTGTAGCGGCAGAAGACATCCTTGATTGTGCGGGCCATCACATGGTGGATACCCGGTTTGCCGTTGGCCGACGGGGGACCGTCGTAGAACACGTATGCGGGGTGCCCTTCGGCCAGGCGCTGCCCCTTCTCGAAAGTCTTGTTTTCCTCCCACATGTGGCGCACTTCTTCGCCTATGCGGGTCAAATTAAGTTGCTTATACTCGTTATATTTCATAGTCTTTATTATATTATACACTCATACACAACCACTTGGTGCCGGAAGCACCAAGCGTCAGCAAACTGCAAATATACGTATTTTCTCCGATATCACAAGAACTTTTTTTCGTATCAACTCCGACCTGACTCCGGCATTTCTTCGATCGTTCTTCGATCGTTCTTCGATTGTTCTTCGATTCAATCGAAGAACAATCGAAGAACGGTGGTAGTTGATAGGTAGAGGATAGGGTGAAGATACTGTGTTCGAGGGTGGTGCGAAAGGGCTAGATTCGCACCATCGTGGTCTCCACAATTGCCGACCGGCGGCCGTTGCAGAACACTTCGGTTTGGTAGAGGGCTGTTGTGCGGCCGTGCTTCAGAGCGGTGCAAACGGCTGTGAGCGAGGTGCCTGCGGCAGGTGCCAGATAGTGGATTGTGGCGTCAAGCGACACCCAATGGAGTTCGTCGCCCGCTTCGTCGCCGTTGGCGGCTACGGCGGCGGCAAAGTCGGCAAGGGTGAAGAGCACTCCACCCATTGCAACGCCGCGGGCATTGAGGTGTTGGTTGCCGAGCGTAAGGCTGCATTCGGCACTATGGCCGCCCAACGAGGTGATTTCCACCCCGGTGAGTTCGGTGGCGAACCGGTCGGAGGCAAAGATGCGGCGTGCTGTTTCGAGGTCCATCGTGTGCGGAATTTAGAACTGCCAGGCGAGGCCAAAGGTTACCAGGCGGTTGAAAGCGCCGATGTTCGAGCGGAAGATGCGGTAGGTGCCCGAGCCGTTCTCCTTGGTCACGCTGAGCATCGAGTTCTGCCAGCGGACGTCGAGGCAGAGGTGGTCGGTGAAGCGGTAGCGTGCTGCAATGGTGACGGGTATCCAGTCGACCTTGCAGAAGTTGTCGCTCGACAGGCGGTCGATCACCCCCGAGTCGGTTACTTTGGCGCCCACAAGCACAGCCGGAGCCACGCCGGCGGCCAGCCGCAGACGGTCGTCGAAGCAGTTATAGCTTATCATGGCCGCTATCTCGACATAGTTTGCCGAGAGGCGACGGTCGTACTGGCTCACGTAGGATCCTTTCTGTGTGTAGGCCAGCTCGATAACAGGGCGCCAGGCGGTGCCGAGGTCGATCGAGGTTCCTATGCCGGCACGCAGGCCTGGATGGTTGTAGCGGCCGGCGTCGTCGCCGTCGATCTGGGCCATATTGAGCCCTGCGAAGATGCTGGCGTCGAAGCGCCCCTGTGCTGTGGCGGCAATGGCGAGAGCCAGAAAAGCGAGGATAATGCTGCGTTTCATATCGGTGGTGTTAGATTCCCAGTTTTGCACGGAGCGCTTCGGCTCCGGTGAATTGTATGCCCTCCATCCCGAGGGCGTTGGCGGCCTGGACGTTGTCGGGGTTGTCGTCGACAAAGATGCAGTCGGCTGCGCGGAGGTTGTAGCGGTCGAGCAGCACTTGGAAAAGACGGTGGTCGGGCTTCACCAGGTGCTCGGCACCGCTCACAACATAGCGGTCGATCAGTTGAAGGATGGGGAAGTGGCGGCGTGCCTCGGGGAAGGTCTCCATGCTCCAGTTGGTAAGTCCGTAGACGGAGGTGATGGCCTTCAGCTCCTTTACGAGGTCGCTCATGCCCGGCATCTCGCCGGTGAGCATCTCGCGCCAATGCGAACGGTAGATTTCGATGGCGTCGGCATAGTCGGGATGTCTGGCTTGCAGCTCGCGGATGCACTCGTCCTGGCTCTCGCCGGCGTCGATACGCTGGCGCCAGTCGAGGTCGGTGATATGTCGCAGGAACCACCAGGCTTTGGCCTCGTCGCCGAAATGGGCGGCGTAAATCTTCTCCGGCTCCCAGCGCACAAGCACATTGCCGAAATCGAATATCACATTTTTCATGCTGTATTAACGACTTGTAGCATATTTTATTTTGCGGAAATGAAAAGAAAGTTGTATTTTTGCCAATCAAAACAATTAATGGATTTTTCACTTTCTGACTGATTATGAAAAGAATACTTTGTGCTTTGATGCTTTCGGCGTCGGTGTTGCTCGCCTCATGCGCCGATATGATGGAGCTTGCCCTCGACCTCGACGAACTTGCTGCCGAGGCTGAAAACGCCTCGAAAAACGGCGGTGAGCCGCCAATTCCCCGCAACGTTATCCTGATAATTGGCGACGGTATGGGTGTGCCGCAGGTCTATGCCTCGGTGGTGGCCGCCCGCGGCAACAACTCGGCTTTCCTGCGCTTCCCCTACAGCGGCTTTTCGCGCACCTACTCGCTCAACAAGTACCGCACCGATTCGTCGGCCGGCGGCACCGCCCTCACCACCGGACACAAGGTGGACAACTACCATGTGAACTGGGCTCCCGACTCCAGTCGCCACCGCACAATCTTCGACGATGCCGTGGCTGTCGGTATGAGCACCGGTTTCGTGGTTACCTCGTCGGTGCTCGACGCTACTCCGGCCTCGACCTACGGCCATGTGCCTTATCGCAAGATGTTCGACACGTTGAGCCTCCAGATGTCGCAATGCCAGCATTCGGTGATGATTGGCGGCGGCGCAAAGTATTTCTTCCCCGAGAACCGCAAGGACGGCACTTCTCCGCTCGATACTCTCCTGCGTCGCGGATATACTTTGGTTTACAGCATGGACAGCACGCTGAACTTCAAGGGCGACAAGCTGGTTTCGCTGCTCTATGAAGGCGACCCGCTGACCGAGCCGGCACGTGGCGATGTGCTCCGTCCGGCATCGTTGAAAGCTATCGAGATGCTCGACCGCAACCCCAAAGGCTTCGCTTTGATGATTGAAGGCTCGCAAATCGACTGGGCTTGTCATAATAACGATTCGGCCTATATGCATGCCGAATTGGCCGATTTCGAGTTGATGCTCAACGCTGTGCTCGACTATGCCGAACGCGAGGGCAACACGTTGGTGGTTGTTACCGCCGACCACGAGACCGGTGGCCTCACGCTGCCCGACGGCGATATCGAGAAAGGTATCAACAACCCGCGCTACCTCTGGGGCAGCCACACAGGCTGTATGGTGCCTGTGTTCGCCTACGGCCCTGGTGCCGAGTATTTCAGCGGTATACACGAGAATACTGATATACCTAACATCATTCGCTGGCTGCTTAACCTATGATTAAGTTCTGCGTGCGACTGGTGCAGCGCTGGCTGCCCGAACCGTTCATTTTCGCCATAGTGCTCACCTTCGTGGCGGCGTTCATCGCTATGCCCGTATGCCGTCAGACACCCCTCGAGGTGGTGTGGAACTGGGGCGGGGGAGTGTGGAACCTCCTGGCTTTCGCCATGCAGATGGCTTTGGTGCTGGTGTGCGGCTCGGCTCTGGCGGCGGCGCCAGTGGTGAAACGCGGTATCGGGGCGCTTGCCCGTGTGCCGAAAACCCCGTCGGCGGCCATTGCTCTGGTAACCGTAGTGTCGGCATTGGCATGTTGGCTCAACTGGGGTTTCGGCCTAATCGTGGGCGTTATCTTCGCAAAAGAGATTGCCCGACAACTGCAGGGAGTCGACTATCGTCTGCTCATCGCATCGGCTTATAGCGGCTTTGTGGTGTGGCATGCGGGCCTTTCGGGTTCTATCCCTCTTACGATGGCTACTCCCGGCGAAGCCCTCACCAAAGCCACCAACGGCGCCCTTACAGCTCCGGTGCCCGTGTCGCAGACAATCCTCGATCCTCACAATATTGTAATGGTGCTGTTGGTCATTGTGGCTATCACCGTGGCCAACACATTGATGCATCCCAGAAAAGGGGCTGTAACGGTCGATCCCGCCCTGTTGGAGGAGGATTCCGTAGAGGCTCCCAAGCTATTCAAATCCATGAAAGGTCTCACTCCTGCCCAGAAACTCGAGCAAAGCCCTGTGCTTTCGTGGCTCATAGCCTTGATGTTTGTGGCTTTTCTGGTGGTACGGCTCGGTTTCAGGGGAGGTTCGTTGGATCTTGGCGCCGTGATAATGATATTCCTTGCCATGGGACTTCTGCTGCACGGTACGCCTGTGGCCTATGTGCGAGCCTTCGGGCAGGCCGCCTCGGGCGCCAGCGGCATAATCTTGCAATTCCCATTCTATGCCGGCATCATGGGCATAATCACCGGTGTGGGCGCCAGCGGTATCTGTATGGGTACGGTGCTGGCCGATGCCTGCATCCGTATATCCACACCAATAACCTATCCGTTGCTCACATTCGTCTGCGCTGCCGTGCTCAATCTCTTCGTGCCGTCGGGCGGTGGCCACTGGGCAATCCAGGCGCCTATCATGTTCACCGCCGGAGCCGACCTCGGTGTTGACCCGGGCCTTACCGGTACCGCTATCGCCTGGGGCGATGCGTGGACGAACCTCATACAGCCTTTTTGGGCGTTGCCGGCATTGGCTATCGCTAAACTCAGCGCTAAGGATATCATGGGCTTCTGTCTTATCGACCTGCTGATTTCGGGTCTTATCATCGGCGGTGGCCTGTTGATTTGGGCAATATAAAACAGTATAAATATGTTCGAGAACGTTATCAAGCATTATCCAGACTTTCCGAAACCCGGGATCGACTTTATCGATGTGCTGCCCTTTATGCAGGACAAGGAGGCTTTCCGTCAGGTGGTGGCCGAACTGGATCGCGTGTGCACCGCGCCCAATATCGCCACCGTCGAGGCCCGAGGCTTCCTTTTTGCCGCCCCGCTGCTCTCCGATTCCGCTCACGTGCAGACAATCGTGCCTATCAGAAAGAAGGGTAAACTGCCACATGCCGAGGGCGATCTGGTGAAGGTGCTGATAGAAAAGGAGTACGGTAGCGACGAGGTGTTCTACCGTCGTAGCGACCTTTCGGCCTGCACCACAACCGACGACTGCATCGAACTGACCATTCTCGACGACCTTCTGGCCACCGGCGGGACCGCCCTGGGAATAGCCGAATCGCTGGCTGGTGAGGTGATCGGCGGCCGCAAGATACGTATCAAGGAGTTTGTGTTCCTGGTCGAACTGCCTGCCCTACAGGGACGCAAGGTACTTGAAGGGATAGCTCCCGTGCGCAGCCTTATGTCCCTCGAAGGGGTTGAGTAGGGCTAAAGGAGGTCAAGACATTTCTCTATAGGTATACCCAGGCAGAGATCCTGCTGCCCGAGGTTGCGCTCGATGAGGCTACTCACCACCGACATCGCCGTCTGGGTGCTGTCGCTCAGCCTCTCGCCATTCATCAGATGCCCTATAAGCACGGCCGAGAAGATATCGCCGGTGCCGTGGAACGCTTTTGGAATCTCGTTGTAGTTCAGCCGGAAATATGGCCCTTCGTCGCGGTATTGGCGGAAACCGTCAAGCGGCTCGGCGCTGCGGCGCCCCACAACACAGCATTGTCCGTCGATGCGGGCGCTGGTGATTATCACCGCCTGAGCCCCCAGCTCTATGATACGGTCCATCATCTCGGTGGCTTCGTCCCAGCTGAGGCCTTCCTTTTTGTAGGGAATGCCGGCCAGAAGGCAGGCTTCGGTATAGTTTGGGAAGGTGAGGTCGGCCACGCTGACCATATCGCGCATCAGCTCCACCTGCCGTTCGGTCAATCCGTTGTAGAGCCTGCCACCGTCGCCCATAATGGGGTCGACAAACACGGTGGTGCCTTCGCTGCGCAGCTGGCGGCAGAATCCTGATACCAATGAGGCCTGTTCTTCGCTGAACATCAAGCCTGTGCATACGGCATCGAACCGGAATCCCAACCGGTGCCACACGGGTATCGTGCCACGCATATAGTCGGTGGTCTCCATTATGTTGAAATGCCCGTAATCCAATGTGTTGCTCACCAGGGCGGTGGGCAGGTTGTAGACAGAGTGGCCCAGATAGGTGAGAATGGGTTGCATCGCTGCAAAGCCCACATGACTGTAGCCGACAACGTCGTTGACAAGCAGTATTTGTTTCATTTCAGAAGAGTTTTACGAGTACGATTACAATAAGCACAAGTGCGTATACCACCTTTGCCAGCGAGCCTGTCATGATGCCTATGAAAGCCCCCCAGGCCGAGCGAAGGGCGGGACGGAGCTCCTGCTTCTGGATGTATTCGCCCACGAAGGCGCCCACGAAAGGCCAGAAGAACACGCCCACCAGGCCCGACGGGCCGAAAGGCAGTCCGATGACAGCCACCAGAAGACCCACCATACAGCCTCGCACACCCCATTTTGTGCCGCCGAACTGCTTGGTTGTCAGTAGCGGGATTATATAATCCAGCACCATCAGCGCAACTCCGATAACGGCCGTCCACACAAGCATCGACGTGCTGATGGCAACGCCGCCCAGCCTGGCCAGCAGCAATCCCAGCCATGCAACGGGTACAGCCGGCGGAACGGGGGTGAAGGTGGCCACGATGCCCACCAGGAAGCACAAGAAGGCAAGAATGATAAGAACTGTATTCATTGTTTTTCAGAGGTTTGAGGGTTGTAAAGTAGATGGTTGTATGCTTGCGTTATAGAATTGTTCAAATAGGGATCTGAGACGGCTTTCGTCGTGAATAAGAGCCCGTAGGTCGGCCAGAGGGGCGGCGTTGGGAGATGGGTCGAGCCATAGTTTTATATAGCCCCCTTCGGCATATTTCTCGTCCAGGTGCTGCAGGGTGCGATGCCAATGTCCTTCGCGGTCGAGTTCGGGGTAGTGGCTGAGCCCGTATTCAACGGTGCGGCGCACGATTGTCTCCGGTTCAACGTCGCGGTCGGCTTCTGCAACGATGCAGCCCAGTTGTGACCGAGGCGGTTCTTTGGCCGATGCGCGGTGATCTTCGGCGGCTTGTGCCACGAGTTCAATCTCGTCGTCGGAGAACCAGCGGCGCAGAGCTTCACAATGGCGGATGATGCGTCCCGAGGCGAGGTGGTGTTCCTCGCGCCCTTCGGCAAGGCCGAGGTCGTGCATGGCGGCTGCAACGAATGCCAACGGCGAGGGTTGCAGCTGCATGGTTCGGGCGATCACACGGCGGGCGTGGTCGGTGCGATGGGCCGAGTCGAACCGGCAGTACTGCGGCAGCACTTCGCTCTCGACCCACTCTTTCAGGTCGGTCGGAACCTCGTCGTAGCGCCACCATTCGTAGGCCAGACGCGGCGTGCCGTTGGCCATATAAACCGTTCCGCAATGCACAAATCCTTCACGCTCAGCAATCTTGCGCATCGTCAGGTTCGATTCGTGGGTGTCCATACGCAGGTGGCGGCGCTGCTCTTTTGCATAAGCGAATGCAATTGCGGCCACACCGCTAGCTTCGGCCACTTTGGCCATCCGATGGATTGTGGCGTATGGGGTATAGGTGTCGATCCAGCGGCCGTGTTCGATGCGGCTGTAGGTGGGTTCGTCGCCGTCGATCATAGCGAAAGTGGCAACCGGTAGCGACTGGTCCTGAATGATATACGATGCGTTATGGCGTATGTCGTTCATCAAGTCGTCGCGTGTTGGATAGCCTGTCCATTGGGTGGTGTTGCCGGCCGCACGCATCAACTGGCGCGAGTGGTCGAACATTGCCATCATCTGCGGTATGTCGGATTCTGTGGCGTGGCGTATGGTCATAGCAGGGCGTCGATTAAAGGGTGTCCACTTACCAGTTTGCCGTCGACGGTCGCCACACAGTCGACCCGGGCGCTGGCGCATAGTTTGTTGTCGGCCGTGCGGAAGATGTCCTGATAGAATACGTAGCGCACTTTCTCCTTTTCAACCCGCAGGCGGCAGGTATAAAGGTCGTCGGGTCGCAGTGGCGAGCGGTAGCTGATGCTGAACCGGGCCACCACCACATCGATCCCCTTGCTGTGCATCTCGCTGAACGAAAGTCCCCGGGATTGGCAGAAGAGGTGGCGCGAATGTTCCATATAGTGCTGATAGTTGGCATTGTTGACAATGCCTTGCAGGTCGCATTCGTAGTCGCGCACACGGTCGGTGTTTTCGAAAATATATTCCATACCCTTAATAACGTGGCTTTGCCCATATTATTGTATTGGTTCCGACCGGACATTTCCGGTCGTTCTTCGGTTGATGTTCGATAGTTCTTCGATTGTTTTTCGCTCCGAATCGAAGAACGATCGAAGAACGATCGAAGAACGATCGAAGAACAATCGAAGAACGATCGAAGAACGGTGGTAGTTGATAGGTAGAAGATAGGGTGTTG
>ONYC01000055.1 GCA_900321975.1 uncultured Bacteroidales bacterium | reverse complement strand
GGACGCATCGGTATGCTGTGCTTGAAACTGCCCAGTTGACAAGTCAGGAATTTCAAGCCGCCAATGGTACGTGCGTGTGTCTCAGGATGGAAGTCGGCGGGGTTGAAACTGGCCTCGACGGGTACGATGACGCCCATGTCTGCATCGGCCTCTATGTAATAGTTGTCGGGGTCGGACGATGTCCAAGTGGCTGCTCCCGGCTCGAAGAGTATCTGACGTCCGAAGCCATAGAGATAATTGTCTGACTCTCCTGTCTCCTCGTTGTAGGTGTAGTCTATGTCGGTGCGGAAAGGCAGCATGAGCAGTTTGGCCATGTCGGTGGAGGCAAAGGTGGCCAGGGTGGGGAAGTAGCCGTTGTTGACCTGCCACAGATTGCGTGAGCCCAAAGCGGTGGATATTTCCTCAAGGGTGTAGCCGCTGTTGTATTCCTCGTAGCCCTTCAGCCAGTAGCAGTCCTTGATGTACGACTTGCCGCTGGCGGTGATATCGCCGTTCTGATAATTCTTGTCTTGATGCAACATGGGTACGACGGCCAGACAATTGCTCACGGTGCCCTGGTTCTTGTCGGAGAGGCTGACGAAGGGTGTCCAGTCGGCAAAGGCCCAGTTGTAGGAGTAAACGGCGGAAATACAGTCCTCGATGAGGGCCTCGGGGTTCTCCTCGCCCACTGTGGAGCAGATGCCTCCGCTATAGCCCAGGTAGTAGTCGTCGTCCCTGGTGTGGGGTACGGTGGCAGTACCTTGTGCTATGCAGTTGGTGATGGTGCCGTCCATCTTGTCGGCAAACACGCCTGCGCCTATTGACACATGGGCATCGACAATACCTAAATTGGCCACGCTGCCATCAGCAGTAATATGGCCAAAGAACCCCACGTTGTCCAGTTGGATGGCGGGGCCCTTCACGTAATGGCCGGTGCCGTTGTAGTTGGCTTTCCATTCGCTCTCGTGCTTGTGCCACTCCCAGTCGAACCAGAGATTCTTGGTCAAGTCAATATTGGTGGGAGAGGCATGGCGATTCTCATGGAGCGTGATGTCGCATATCTGTTCGTAGAACTCGCCCACATTGTTGTCAAGTACGGCATGGGCTAACTGCGCACCGTTCTTGATAACGTACGGGTCTTCGGCAATGCCCGTACCGTAAGCGAACTCGCTGGCTATAGTGCCATCCCACACCTGACCTGCAGTGACTGTCAGCGTCAAGTCTTTTCTTCCTTCCAGCATCTTCGGGCGGTCGAAACTGGTTGCCACAATGGTTGAACTGTTGATGGGCAGCACGTAGGAACCGTTTCCACGGGCAATGACTTTCTCGTTCTCGACAGTAACACAGTCCGACTGGGGGAAAGTACAACTGCTGCTCAGTTTCATCTCGCTACCGTCGGTCAGTTCAAAGGTGGCATTGGCTCGCGAGGCATCGGCTGTCGATACGAAGTCCCAGGCGCTGTCGCCCTTGCGGATGACCACAGGCACACTGCAGAGCCACGTCTGAGGCAGATAGACGGAATTGTCGCCACGCATGGTGCCCCCGTCGAACAGTTTCTTGCAAGCCTCGCTGCATCCGTCGGCCTTGAAGAGCGACATGGCCGGCCATACATTATTGTCATAGGGCCGTGGGTAGAATCTTGACAGCAGGACGTAGCCGCTGTCGCCAATGCTTTGGTCGTCGAGCAACGGGGTGTCTTTTATATCGCCAGTAGTCAGTTGCTGAGTGATCAGAGACTTCACCGTTATATGGTTCTCGTCGGCACCTGAAACCCTATGCTTGCCGCTGATGGTCTCGTCAATATAGCAGGAACTGATGGTGTTCGTTGGGTTGCCGTTGCCGCCCACGATGAGGCCGATGTTCGTAACGGCCTCGGGAAAGTCCATACTGCCCAAGAAAAGGCAGCGCTCAACAAACAGGTCGTTGTCCCATAACAGACTGCCACAGATGCCGCCGGCGTAACAGTATTCCCCATAGGGGTGAAGGTTGCCGCTAAACACGCAACAACTGATTTTAGGCGAGTTGACCGGGGCAAAATTGAGGACGCCAAGTACGCCTGAAATACCACCAATATTTCCAGGTGAAGTAATGTCGGCAGAACTGGAGCATCCTACAATCTGCACAGCGTTCGACTGCGAACCACAAATGCCGCCCACCCTGCTGCCTCCATCTTTCGTGCTGAAGGTGCCTGACGAAGCACAAGCCTCAATGCGTGTTCCTTCTTCGGCATAGCCAGCGATTCCACCAATATAATGGCCATCACTGAAGACGACTTGGGCAGAACAGTCGAAAATGCTGCCGTCCCCTAATGAACCGCAGATGCCTCCTGTTTCCTGACAGTTTGCATCTCTGATTACGCCTTGAAACGTAGTGTGGCAAACTCCTTTACCTTTGCTTTTTCCCACAACGCCGCCAACATCATGAACATACTGGGTGTCGAAACTGCCGTTGGTGACAGCGCATGAGTAGATACTGACAGGCACCTGGAACGCATTGCCCGAACGGTCGTAGGCCGATACAGTCTCGCCATTGACCGAAGCACATATTGAGCCTGCATAGGAGTAGCCATACAGACTGCCTTTGGCTTCTATGTAGGGATTGTCCATGGAGAGATAGCCTATGAAACCGCGACTATATCCAAAGAGTCCATAATATTGGGTATATTCGTCGTTGCTGGCCTTCATATACATGTTTGAAATCTTGTGGACGTTCTTCTCCCAACCTTCTTTGTTGGGGTTGGTACCGATGAAAATACCCCTGAAGCATTTGGTCTCGTCCTTGCCAATGGGTATCCACGTGACGTTGCCGGAAGCATCGGGACCCTTGAGGTCGATGTCGGCATCAAGCACCAGCACCTTGCCGGCGAAGGTGCTTCCACCTTCGTTGACAAGCCACGCTATCTGCGCCAGTTGGGCAGCCGTCTCAATGACAATGGGGTCGTTGAGCATGCCCTTGTCTTCAACGCTGAATGCCTGGTCGCGATAGTCGTACCAAGTGCTGTCGCCGAAGCCAGGCACTTCTTCAGCCATGACATGGTTGAGTGGCATCAGCAGCACAGCCAGGCACAGGGTCCATTTCAGCAAAATACTCTTCATCATGATTGCTATATTTTTAAATTTTAATTTAATAGGTGAACTTAAACACTTCGTCGGCGGCACTGACGACAAAGACGTCGTGACGTTTCAGGGGTACGAAGTGGGTGTTGGAGGTTGCCGTGCCCATATAGATAGTCCAGCCTGCGGAGTTGAATAGACGGATGTCGTCGCCCGATGTCAGATTGCCGAGAAGCAGACCGCCTTCCTGGGCGGTGACACTGATGCGATGTTTCTTAGGCTCATCCTTGACGGGAGAGTCGATGGCGGTAGGCTCGCCGGTGGGATGGAATATCACGAAGCAAGGGCTGTTGTAAGCGTTGTAGTTGTTGACCGGCGTGGGGTCCGGGGCGTTGCTTTGCAGGTCGATGATGGTGGCGGCTATGTATCCGGGCACCTCCTCAAGGATGCCTTTGACAGTGAGTTCGGCATAGGCCTTGCGTACGCCGCCTACCAAGGTGAAGTCGCGGTATTTAACCTTGGTCGATGCGTCAGCGGTGACCGTCTCCATGGCACTGGGGTGTACGTAGGCTCCCACCTTGATTTCCGTGCCGGGAGTGAGACCGCGTAACGAGCGGTCGGTGACTTCGACGATGAAGGTGTTGACACCGTTTTCTACATGTCGGCTGACGACGTTACAGTCGATGTCGGCTGCTGTGACACGCTGAGGCTCATGGGTCATGAACTGGGTGAGCAGGTTTCGGATGTTGGAGCGGCGTGTTGTCTGCATCTTGGTGCTGAAGACATTGTCATACACCACCTTAACGGTGGACTGCATGTATCCGTTGAAATCGTCGGGGATGGGGTATTGCACCACGAAGCACTCTTCCGTCATGGGCTGCACGCGGGAGTCGGGAATGTCTATCGGCTGTCCATTGATAGTAACACTTACCGACTGAATGGCCGATGTGCCGATGTTGCGTACATAGACGTTGACAGGCAATGTGCTGTTGGATATCAGCGCTTCACGGCTATAGGTGACATCGCTTTCAAAGCCATTGGTAAACTCCTTCTCGTTATACATGATGACCGAGGCATTGGATTCTACATCGCTGAGCGTATAGACCACCTTGATGCGTGTGTCGTCCATGTAACCGTCGAAGTCGGTCATTACGAGACTGTCGCGCTCGGCCCCCAGCGTGAGTGGATAGGTAATCAGCGGTACGTCGGACAGGTGGACACGGCTGGCATTGAGCACGGTGAAATATTCTTTCAAACTGGTGTTGCCTTCACAGGCATCATAGGCTATGTTGTTCTGCTCAGTCCACAAGATGGCAAAATCGTTAGTGTCGGTAGAACGGTCGCTGATAATCTTGATCTTGTAGGGCTTGTGCCTGCCCGTTTTTAGGTCACAGCCCGCTATTTTGTCGCTTGTGCCGTTCATCTTCAAGGTCTTGACGTAAATTTCGTAAGTGCTGTCAGGGCGCTCGTAGAGCATTGATACGACACTATATTTCCCGACACGGCTCATGGAGAAATCGACAGTGCGCAGGTCGGAATTAATATACTTTACCTTGTTAGAGTTCACCGGCTTGGAGGCATAACGTAACCGCTTGCCGGCAAAGGCATTCGGTATGGGATTGTTGGGCTCGTTAATCATGGCACCTACCAGCACCGTGTCGTTACGCATGATGAGGTCGTACTTCAATGGCTGTGTGTCTTCGTTGATGTCAAACATCTTGGTGGGTTCACTCCATCCTGTGGCAGGGTCGTAGGTGCGCAACTGCAGTTCACCCGTCAGCCGCTGATTGCTGGGGTCGTAGGCTGATAGGGTGTCGTCGATGACGGTGATGGTGCCATGCTGGTAGATGACGGCAGCCTTGCCGTCTTCCTGTATGGAGACAACGGGTTTCTGGCTGATGATACCGTCATCGGGGGTGACAACGGTTTGCTGCCACGTGCCATCGGCCTGACGGATGGCGGCTTTAATCTGCATATGTTTCTGGGTTTCGGCATCAATTTGGGCGGCTGTCTCCTCATTGACGGCAGCATTGTCGATGACCTTCGAGGTCTGCTGATAAACCACTATCTCAGCATCGCCTCTCTTCGAGCGCATGTGCTGGAAGGCAGATGTGCCGGGGGCTGAGATTACTACTGTATCCACTACCAGTTTCTCTGTGTCGTCTGGGGTGTCTTGGGTCTTCACCAGTTTCACGTGGTCGTCGTTATAGTCGGCAGGGGTGCCCAAGTCGTTATATACCACGTGGTTGATGCCCATGAAGTGTGGGTTTGCGTCGAAGAATACGTTGGTGGCTAAAGGTCGTCCTAAACTGTTGGGCAGGGGTTCTGAGAGCCTGCGGAAACGCTTGCCGATGATGTTCGACTTTGCTTCGTCGGGTATCCAGTAGGGGAATTTCGTGTGGAAGGGGTTGTGGTTGTTGTCGGGTGCCAGAAGTTGGGCACCGGCTCTGAAGGAAAAGTTGCCAGACCAGTCAAGTATGCAGGTACGAACGCTGCAATGTGCCTGTATGCCGCCAAGAGCCATGAGGCGCAGGCCAAAACACGTCGGCTCGCTGCAGAAGGGCACCATCACGCCACCGGCGGCCTGCAACTTGACACCGCCACGCAAGCCGGCCTCGAAGTATGCAAAGGGATTCTCAGGGGTAATAAGGTTTGCCCACACGCCGGCCAGTGCCGTCAAGGTGAGATTGGTATAGAAGCCCTTGTCTTCAGTGCTCCATTCGTATTTTTGACTCTTGCCGTACGACTTAATGCCAAGATCAAGGCGGGCGTTGAGGTCAAACAAGAAACCAAGGTCAAGTTCGAGTTTGGGCACATAGGTTTCTATGATGTCTTTGATTTTCTTCAGTTTTCCTGACTCGTAGGAGGGGGTGAAGAACATGCCATAGCCGCCATCGAGGGATCCGGATATTTCGCTGAGTTGGATTTTGCTCAAATCGGAGCCTGGTATCAATCCTGGGATAATATTTGCAAGCGGCATCCGCATGGCAAGTTTCGCTCCACCTCCTACATACCAGCCAACCTTCTTGGCCGTCACGTTGAAGATGCTTTCCATCTCTGTGGCTACCCAGTCTTCGTATTTGAAACTGGGGTCGGCAAACGATACACTGGAAGTGTGCTCATTACCATCGTCGTCAACTTTATTATAGCGCCAGTTCTGTACTTTCTTGGCATTGTCGCGGGCAGCCTTCAACTTGTCCTTGGTCCTTTCTCCGCCTTCGTTTTGACGTAATACAGAAATGCCGACATAGAAGTTGTAGGTCTGCTTCAAAATGTCGAAGAGGGCTCCCGTGGATATGCTTACTTTGCCGGGGAACGAGAACTTGAAGTCAACGGGAAACTGAAAGCCAAAGTCCATGGAGCCTACGCCACCCGCAACGGCTTCGCGGTCGTCTTTGGGGGTGGTCGCTTCTGCTGTTTGACTTTCGGCATCATCCTTGGCCTCCTCGATGTCCGTGTAGGCATTGACGAACGAGGGGAATCTGTCGTATGTGGCAGTGCCAGTGCTCAGGGCGACGCGGCATTCCACGTTGTAGGGCATGGCGGCAGACATATCGTAGCGCACGAAGAAGTAGTCGCGGGTAAACTGTGTGAACTCTAATGCCGAGATGATGCGGGTTTCAACGGCCTCTGCCTCGTGGGTGACCTTGCTGTTCACCTCTGTCACCACCATCTTGCACTCTGGATGGGACTGGCCCTTAGGCGAAGAGAACACCACCTCAAACTGAGCCAGTTTCTCAATGGATTTGTTGTCAAGCAGTTTCGGGTAGTCATTGCCGCCATTGTCCATGAATATCACTTTGTCAGAGGCTATCTTGCCTGAGAGATTGACTTCATCGATGCTAACCAGGTCATACTCTATATCACCACGAGTGATGGCTACCACCTCGTCCTTGAGGTAGCGGAAGTACTGGTCGCTGATGGCAATGCTTTGGTCGTCGGCATTGCCGGGACGCAGGGTTATCGTTGCCGAGCAGTAGTCGGCACTGACTATGCTCGTTGACGGGTCGGCTGCTCCCTTGTAGCGATATACTAAGGGCAGGTAGCCATCGACCAGTATTTCTACATAGGCGGGATGGCCGTAGGTGAGCACCTTGTGGTATTTGGTTTGGGAGTCGTAATTTACATATTTTAGGGTGGTGTCATACACCATGTTTCCGTTTTCATCCACGCGGTGTACGTTCATCGTGGCATACTTCACATCCTTTCCTTTCTCGTCAATCAGTTTGATGTACAGCGTGTCGTACTGCTCGAAGAGTCCTGTGCCAATCCAGTTGAAGTTCATCAACTCGCGGTACTCATGCTTGGCCAGTTTGAAAGTAGAGGTGAGAGTAGGAATCTCTAACTGTTGGTCGATGTCGATGGTGGGGTGTATGTTGTTCAGGTCGAGTCGCAACTTGACATCGCCCTCCTGGGCGTTACCCGTTAGGAAGAAGATGTCGGTGAGCGAGTGACCCTCGGGAAGGTAGAAACTTTGGAACTTGGTCTCCTTCAACTGCAGGATGTTCGACTCTGTCAGGATATTGCCTTCTCCGTCGGCATACGATGTGACGTACTCCATCTTATAGGTGTCGCCCGTTGACCGTCGTTTTTGGTCGAGTTGGAAGATATACACGTTATCGTTATCCCAGTCGTAAACCCAGTAACGAAAATTGATGCGCTGGTCGGGGTCACTGACGCGCCACACGTCGATGGAAATGTAGTCGCTCGTCATGGGCATGTTGGCAAAGAAGTATTTCTGCGTGGTAAGTTGCTTCTTGATGTCATTGCCTTCGGAGTCCTTGCCGTACGTGATTTCCACGTGGAAGTTGCCACCGTCCTCATTGGGGTCGTCAATGCGGAAGCACAACAACATCTGGTCGCGCATTTTCCAGAACAGTTGCTGGTCTTCCTCACCCTTCATGCGGGTGGAAGCCAGCATCTCTTTTACTGGCGTAACATCATCAAGATTACCGTCAATGGCACCGTTGCTGACTTCGTGCCAGTCCAGTTGCTTGTCCAGTTCCGTCAGGTTGCGGAAGTCTGTGACGTCATTGACGTTCTTTGCATAATTTAGTTTAAAGTCCTGTGCTACTGCCGTGATGGTCAGGAGTAAGAGGAATAGTGTGTTAGTTAGTCTTTTCATAAACCACCTAATTAATGAGTAACTGAGTCTGTTTGAACGACAAAAAAACGAGGTCTGCGATGGTGTGCCGCCGCTTGAGTTGCAGCAAAATGTGATTATGGTTGCAAAAATAGCCTAATTTTTCGAAATTATAAGCCAATGGAAATAAAAATATAACAAATTGCAACGAAAAAAGAATCAAGGGGAAATCAAAGACCTGTCCCCGTGATTCTTTTTTCTTCGTTAACTATTTGGAGCCATTCAACTTTGGCTTCAATTCATCGGG
>ONYC01000018.1 GCA_900321975.1 uncultured Bacteroidales bacterium | reverse complement strand
CGTCTATCATGCCGACTTCTACGAGCTGACCGACGACAAGCCCGTCGTGATGTCCATCCCCGTCCACACCACCGGCACCTCGAAGGGTGTTATGAAGGGCGGTAAGCTGGCTTACAAGCAGAAACGCCTCAACGTGAAGGCCATTCCTGCCAACATGCCCAGCGAGGTCCTGCTCGACATCACCAACCTCGATGTCAACCAGCGCATCCGCGTCCAGGATATCGCCGCTGAGAACTTCACCATCCTCAACCCCAAGAGCAGCGAGGTGGTCAACGTCCTCAGCACCCGCGCCAGCGCCACCGCCGGCGAAGGTGAGGGCGAAGCCGCTGCCGAGTAAAAGAATCTCGTCAGACAATAAGAAAAGGAAGCATCCGTCCGGGTGCTTCCTTTTCTTATTTCAATGTTGTTATAATTCCACAACGGTGATTCCCTCGCCGCCCAGTTCGAGGCGTTCTGGATGGAACGAGCGCACCTCGCGGGTGGCCTGCAGCTGTTCGCGGATAAGCTGCTTGAGGATTCCGAAGCCTTTGCCGTGAAGGATGCGCACCTGATGCTCGCTGAGGAGTATGGCGGTGTCGAGGAACTGGCGCAGCATCTCGAGGGCGTCTTCGGCCCGCTGACCGCGCAGGTCGAGGGTGGGGTTGAATGTCTTGCGACGTTCGTTGATATCGTCGAATATCGAGGCGTATCGCTGGCCGCCAGAGGTTGTCGGGCCGCCCTTCGCTGTGGGGATTTTCTGCTTGGCTGTGCCCTGAAGGCGGTCGAGGGCAATGGTCATACGCAGCGAATTGCTCTCCACGACGGCTTTCTTACCCTTTATTTCGACCACTTGGCCATAGGTTTCGCCACCGTCGATGCGTACGATGCAGCCTACCGTGACAGGGACGGCGCTTGCAGAATTGTCGGCATCGGTCGGAGCGATGCGTTTCTCTTTGTGTTTCCGTTCTGATTGTTCGGTCAGAACTTTGTTCTGCTCGGTGGCTTCGGCGAGGGCTTCGCGGGCCTTGCGGGTGGCCTCCTTCTCGGCTTTGGCGCTCTTGATGTCGCTGATGGTGCGTTCGACGGTGCGGTTGGCGTCGGTGAGAATCTGCTGCGCTTCGCGGCGTGCGCCGCTGATGATCTCGTGGCGTCGCGACTGCAGGTTGTCGTTCAGCCGCTGGTATTTCTGCGTTACCTCGCTGAGGAACTCGTCGGCCACACGCAGCTCCTCCCGTTGGCGGGCGATTTCCTGCTTGTCGAGCTCGAGTTGTTGCAGCTGGTGCTCGAAGTTGAGCTGTTCGCGTCCCACCATCTCGCCGGCGCGGTCGAGGATTTCCTTCGGGAAGCCGATGCTTTCGGCTATCTCGAAGGCAAAACTGGAACCAGGATGTCCAACGCTGAGACGGTAGAGTGGGCGCATCTGGTCGGTGTCGAAAAGCATGGCGCCGTTCACCACGCCAGGAAGGCGGTCGGCCAGCAGCTTGAGGTCGGCGAAATGGGTCGTTACCACACCCCAGGCCCCTTTCGCGTGAAGCCCTTCTAGTACGGCTTCTGCTATGGCGCAGCCCGATCGCGGTTCGGTGCCGCCACCGAGTTCGTCGAGCAGGAAGAGCGTGTCTTCTCGGGCTTCGGCGAGCAGTGCCTTCATATTCTGAAGGTGAGAGGTGTAGGTGGAGAGGTCGTTGTCAATGGATTGCTGGTCGCCGATATCGATGAACACAGAGCCGAAGATGCCGCACTCGGATGTCGGGCGCAGAGGTACAGGCATACCGCATTGCAGCATATATTGTATCAGTCCCACGGCTTTGAGCAGCACCGACTTGCCGCCGGCGTTGGGACCCGAGATGATGAGTATTTTGGTCGGGAGGCTGGCGTCGGCGGTCGAGAGGTTGAGCGAGAATGGAATCACGCTGTTTTTCTTCTGCAGATAGAGGATGGGGTGACGTGCGTCGAGCCATTCGATGCGGGGCTCGCGGTGCAGCTGAGGCACACTGGCGTTCAGCTCGACGGCCACGCGGGCTTTGGCCCTGAGGAAATCGATGCGAGCCAGGAAGCGATAAGCTTCGTCGAGCTGCGGCAGCAGGGGGCGCAGGCGGTCGCTGAACGCGAGGAGGATACGCTGAATCTCGTGGCGTTCGTCGAACTCTAGCTCGCGGAGGTCGTTACCGAGTTCGACCACCTCGCTGGGCTCGACGAAGGCGGTGAGGTGGGTGGCGCTCTCGTCCTGTATAAGGCCTCGGATTTTGCGGCGGTGGGTGGTAAGCAACGGAATAACGGGGCGGCCGTCGCGGATGGTCACTTCGGCGCCTTCGGGAGCCCAGCCCTCACGTTTGGCACGGTTGAGGGCGCTGTTCACCTGGGCGTCGACCTCGGCGGCCTTGCGGGTTTTGGTGCGCCGGATCTCGGCTAGCGCGGGCGAAGCGTTGTCGTAGAGTTCGCCGTGATCGTCGATAAGTTTCCCCAGCAGGGAGTTGATAACGTTGAGTTGCGAGCTTTTGCCGCCGTAGCCCAGTTCCACTTCGATGGCGAGGTTGCGCAAGGCGCTGTACTGCTGGTGCTCTTCGGCGGTGAGGAAATGGTAGCAGTCGCGGATTGTGCGCAGCGAGAGCTTAAGGTCGAAGAGTGCTTCGAGGGGTATGAAGGTATTGCCCAGCCGCAGGTGGGTGAGGGTGGGCGAGAGGTCGATGAAATCCTGTTGTGGGAACTCGCTTTCCATCAGCACGATCTGCCGCATCTCCTCGGTCAGCTGCAGTTCGTGGTGAAGACGTTCGTATTCGGTGGAGAACTCCATTTCGCCGGCCATACGGACGGCCAGGTCGTTGGAGCAATGCTCCTTGACCATCTGGCGTATGCGGTCGAATCCGAGTTTCTGTTCTATATTGCTGTTCATTTAGTCGAAGTCAAGATAGAGGGGCCATTTCTGGCGGAAGGCGTCAAGTTTTTCTTTGTCGAGGGCGACGGTCGTCAATCCGTCGACGCCGGGTTCGGCTTCGGCTTCGGCGACGGCGAAGCCCTTGTAGTCGACTATGGCGCTGTTGCCGCTGTATTTCCCGCCCACGCCGTCGGTGCCGCAGCGGTTGCATCCCAGCACGTAGCAAAGGTTCTCGATGGCGCGGGCTTTGAGGAGGGTGGTCCATGCCTCGTGGCGCGAACCCGGCCAGTTGGCACAGACGAGCAGCAGGTCGTAGCTGAGGTCGTCGTTGCGCAGCCATTTTGGGAACCGGAGGTCGTAGCAGACGGCAGGTTTAATCTTCCAGCCTTTGTATTCGAATATCTCGCGACGGGTACCGCGGGCGATGATGTCGTATTCACCGCTTACGCGGAAGGTGTGCGCTTTATCGTAGTAGCCGAACGAGCCGTTGGGGTAGACCCAATGCAACCTGTTAAAACACATGTCGTTCTCACGGACAATCCAGGTGCCGACAAAGAGAAAGTTGTGCTTGGATGCTAGTTTTTGTGCCCAGCGCAATGTGGGTCCTAGGGGGTTCTCGGCCAGCGAGGCCATGTGGTCGCCAAAACCGGTGGTGAAGGTCTCGGGGACGACAAAGATGTCGGTGTTGTGAGGCACAAGGAACATGCTGTCCTCCACGGCGCGCCGGTTGGCTTCGGCGTTGCCCCAGATGATATCTTGCTGGTAGAAGGTGATGTTCAGGTTGCTCATGGGTTGATGCAGGATTCGAGGTCTTTTTGTAACTGGGCGAGCAAGGCTTCCGGGGAGTCGAAATGCACGATGTCGCGCATTCGGTAGCGCAGTTCCACTTCGATATCATGGCCGTAGAGGTCGCCGTCGAAATCTCTCAGGTGCACTTCGAGCAGCGGTTTCTCTATTCCGAAAGTGGGTGCTGCGCCGAGATTGGCCATACCGTAGCATATCATGGGCTCGCAGAAATCAGATGTTACGCAGACGGAGTAGACTCCTTCTTTGGGCAGCATCTTGCGGGTGTTCTCCAGCGACACGTTTGCGGTGGGGAATCCCAGTGTGTGGCCCACACCGCGCCCATGCACCACGCGGCCTTCGATGCGGTAGGGGTGGCCCAGCAGGCGTGCTGTGGAGAGAACATCTCCGGTCAACAGCGTCTGTCGGATTCGCGACGAGCTTATTGGTTCGCCGTCAACGAGATACGGTTCTCCGCGCTGCAGCGTGAATCCCAACTCGTTGGCAAGCAGAGGCAGCCTGTCGAAATCGTCGTTTTGCTTCGAGCCGAAGCGTGAATCGTAGCCCAGCAGCAGGGCACGCATATTCAGTTTGTTATACAGTTGTCGTGCCATCTGGCAGGCGGAGAGTTGCGAAACCTCTTTGGTAAATGGCAACACGGCGACATACTTCACGCCGGCGTCGAAGAGCAGGCTCAGGTGTTCCTCAGGGTCGTCGAGCCAGTATTCGCTGTCGCGGCGCCCGAGCACAAAGGAAGGATGCGACGTCAGCGTCACCGCCAAGGGCGCGAGGTGAGGTTCGTGTGAGGAAAGTTGTTCGAGCAGATGCCGGTGGCCACGATGCACGCCGTCGAAGACGCCGACGGTAATGGCGGTATCTTCGCGGATGGCATCTATGGGTCCGTTTATATCGTAGAGTTGGAGGTTCATTTCAAGCGGAAGGAAGGTTTAAAGAGAATCGAGCATCCGAAGGAATATTGCATGCGGCGCTCGTCGGGATAGTAGTAGCCCGAAGCCTCGAGCCGGAGCATGCATGGCTGGTGCCCCGAGGTCCAGAAGTGCGAGGCTTTGGCGACGAGCACCTGCGTGCGGTCGAAAGTCAAAGTTGGGGTAAGCGCCGAGAGGTTGCTGAAAAGCCAGCTGCCCTGTAGCGGTACGAAGTCCTTGCCGTACCAGTAGCTCAATGTTACTTGTGTTTCCGACCTTTCTCGTGGGAAGCGCAAGTTCAGCTCGGGATAGACGCCCCAGCCCGATGTGAACGGAATCGCGGGGTTGCCGCGCTGGTTATACCACATCATGCGGCAGCTGAGATCGAAGTAGACATTGCCTGCATCATAGAATGCGCCCAGGCCTGTGGCGAGGTTGAAGTTGTTTTTAATCCGGTGGCTGACCGCCATGTTCTGACCGCCTTCGTGCTGGCCGACGGCGTGGAACGGAAGGTAGAGCTGCACGTCGCCCAGATAGGCTCGCAATCTGCCGGATAGGCCTGCCGTAAAACGTTCGGGTACCGAACTTTGGTTCCAGATATATTCGCGCCAGTCGACCCAGAGATCGACATCGGCGTGACCGCCCTCGTAGGTCAGCTCCACACCCGCCTCGGGGTCGGCCACATAGAGCAGGTCGGGGTTGTAGAGCGGCAGTGGCAGCTTGTGTGTGCTGTTGCCCAAGCTTCCGAGGGTGAGTTGCAGATATTCGTTGAACGTTATCTTCGCCTGCAGCCAGGGCAGCAAGTGGAGGCGGTTTGTGCTGTCGGTGTTCGCCGGCCAGGGATTGTTGCTCAACAGGGTGGGGTAGTTGCGGGCTCCCCACAGGTGCAGCCAATGGAAGCCGCCCTCGAGTGTGAAACCTTTCCCCCACAACAGTTCGTGATTCTTCCACAGTACCAGTCGCGGCCTCAGAACGAAGCCCGGTAGGGTGTAGCCGCTGATGCGGTTGCCGAAGTATTCGTTGTCGACGAAGAACACCAGACCGTCGATGTCGAGCGAAAGCCAACTGAAGACGGTGGAGTCTACGTGGTCGGGTGCGTAGGGTGGGGGAGTGTCTGTCGCTGCAGTTTTGGCAGCAGCAGAGCCTATAGGCCCTAAAAGTCCTAAAAGTACAATAAGTCCTATAAGCGCTTTCCTCATTTGCCGAGAGCCTTGATGACAGCCTCCTCGATGGCCCCGCCGCGCAGGTCGCGGGCCAGGATGGTGCCGTCCTTGTCGATAAGCATTATCTGCGGTATGCCGTTGACGCCATAAGTGTCGGTGGCGGTACGGGTGCTGTCAACCAGTTGGGGATAGGTGATCCCGAGGTCGGCCATCACCTTCTCGTGGGCGGCCTTGCGGGCAGCCGCGTCGCCGCGCTCCCACACGTTGAGACCCACAATCACAAGGCCTTTCTTCTGGTATTTCTTCCACAGCGGCACCAGGTGGTCTTTGATTTCAGCCCGGCAAGGGCCGCACCAGCTGGCGTAGAAGTCGACCAGCGCCACGCGGCCGTCGATCAGGTCGCTCAGCTTGCCGTCGATACCCTGAATGTCAACGTAGTGCTTGCCGACCGAGGTGGACTCGATAGCACGCAACTGCTCCAGCTTCTCTTTCATCATCTTGCTGTCGGCCAGTTTGGCCGGGACAGTCTTCGATATGCTGTCGAGTTCGCTGTAGGTGAATGTGCCAACCTGGATGATTTCTTCCATAGCGATGACACCCAGGATGTTGTCGGTGTTCTCGTTGTAGAGCTGCCAGTCGGCATCCAGGATGCGCGAGGTGATAACCAGGCCGAGACTGTCGAGCACGCGCTCAGCCTCGGCACGGACGGCGGCGTTGGGTGCTTCGTAGTAGAGTGGGGTATACTTGTCCATTGCATCAAGGAGATCGTCATAGTTGCGGTTGACATTGTATACCTGGAGTTTGTCGTTGAGTGGTGTGCCTCCGATTTCGTTGCCGTTCACCACGATGGTGCCTGGTTCAAGAATGATTCTGACCAGATAGGGGGTTGTGTTGCCGTCGATAATGACGTTCTTGGCCTGGTCGACGGTACCTTTGAAGGTGTACTTGCCGTCGGTAACCACAGCGCTGTCGAGCGGCGTCTCGGTGTCGCCGTAGAGG